>NZ_BAAANS010000008.1:116071-181840 GCF_039529925.1 Kitasatospora saccharophila
GGGGGGGGGGGGGGGGGGCGCGGGGGGGGGGGGGGGGGGGGGGGGGGGGGGGGGGGGGGGGGGGGTAGGAGATGGCGGGAGTGTGGTCGTCGGATGCCCGGAGGTGGGTGCTGTGGTGCGGTGGAAGCGTGCGGTGGCGGGGTTGGTCGTGGTGGTGGCGGGTGTGGTGGGGGTGCCGGGGGTGGCGGGGGCCGAGGGGGTGCAGAACGAGCAGCAGCGGGAGGTGTGTTCGCGGTTGTTGGACGGGTTGCTGCCGGGGTTGGTGCCGACTTCCTCGGTGTGTGCGGTGCAGGGGGTGGGGCAGGGCTGAGGCGCGGTCCTAGGGTGGGGGGATGACGGGTGGGGAGTGTTACGCGTGTGCCCGGGAGGGCGAGTTCGAGCGGTTGCCGGCGTACGAGCGGATCGCGGTGGACGAGCACTGGCGGGTGGTGCACGCGGTGGACTGCGCGTTGCCGGGGTGGCTGGTGCTGCTGCCCCGGCGGCACCTGGAGTCGTTGGCGGAGCTGACCGACGCGGAGGCGGCTTCGCTCGGGGTTTGGCAGGTGCGGTTGGCGCGGGCGCTGGGGGAGGTGACGGGGTGCCGGAAGGCGTACGTGGCGCAGTTCGGGGAGGCGGCCGGGTTCGCGCACGTGCACTTCCACCTGGTGCCGCGGGGGGAGGAGTGGCCGGTGGAGTGGCTGGGGCCCCGGGTGTTCGGGTTGTTGAAGGCGGGGGAGCGGGCGGTGCCGGCGGCGCGGATGGACGAGTTGGCGGGGCGGCTGGCCGCCGTCCTGGCGGGGTGAGGGGTGGCGGGATCTCGACGACGGCTGGCGGCCGGGCCGCTGGTGGGGGGCGTGGCGGGGCGGCCATGCTGGGCACATGATCACTCCTGACACCAAGGACTGGACCTGGGTCCTCGAACGTCCCTGCGCCGACTGCGGCCTGGACACTCCGGCGGTCGCCTTCGAGGCGGTGCCGGGCATGATCCGGGCGAACGCGGCGGCCTGGGTCGCGCTGCTGGGCGCCGAGGGCGGGGCGGCGGCGGCCGGGTTGGGGGAGCGTCCGGCCGCCGGGGTGTGGTCGCCGCTGGAGTACGCCTGCCACGTCCGGGACGTGTTCCGGCTGTTCGACGTGCGGCTGCGGTTGATGCTGGCCGAGGACGACCCGCTGTTCGCCAACTGGGACCAGGACGCCACCGCCGTCGAGGAGCGCTACCGGGAGCAGGACCCGGCCTTGGTCGCCGTCGAACTGGCTGAAGCGGCCGAGCAGTTGGCGCGTTCCTTCGCCGCGGTGCCGGAGGCCGGGCGGCGGCGGACCGGGAACCGCAGCGACGGTGCCCGGTTCACCGTGGAGTCCTTCGCCCGCTACCTGATCCACGACCCGGTGCACCACCGCTACGACGTCACGGGCCTTCGGCACCAGGAAAGTTGACGAAGCGTCAGGGCGCGAGGAGGGCGGGGTCGCCCTGCTCCAGGGTCCAGGCGGGCAGGCCGTGCGGCCGGGCTTCGGCGAGCGTCACCTCGGGGTCGGTGCCGAGTCGGGCGGTGAGCAGGAAGCGGTGTCCGGCGCCGACCCGGCGCGGTTCGAAGGCGAGGTGCAGGAACGGCGCGGACGGGTCGGAGGCGGCCGCGAGGCGGGCCAGTTCGTCCTCGGTGCGGCGCCACTCCTCGGCGGGCACGTACTGCCGCATGACCGAGTGCCAGACCACGGTCAGGGCGCCCTCGGCGGTCTCGACGTCGCGCAGGAACGCGGCGGCGCCGGTCGCCTCGACCGGGGCGGCCGTCTCGGCGGCGAGCGCGAGTGCGCCGTTCAGCCGTTGCACGCGCGGGAGTTGGTCCGCCCAGAGGTAGGAGCGCAGGGCCAGCGAGCCGTCGGCGGAGCGCGGGTCGATCGGGGTCGGGTCGCAGCCGCGCCGGTCGGCCACCCGCTGGAGCGGGGCGTCGCGCAGCCAGGCGGGCGGCTCGCCCTGCCAGGCGTCGGCCAGGACGACGGGGGAGTCCGGCGGCCCGTACGAGAAGCCCGGGGCGGTGCAGCGGAACCGGTCGGCCAGGAGGTTGAGGCCCGCGCTGGAGCCGAGTTCGCGCAGCCGCACCGGGAAGGGGGTGCCGGGGGTGGCGGCCAACCGCCGCTGGGCCCAGGCGAGGCCGGTGAGCAGCAGGTTGGCCCGGCCGACCTCGTTGGTCTGCGGCGGGCGGGTGAGCCACTCGCGGACGAACGGCAGGTGGGCGGCGACGGCCTCGCGGAAGGCCGGCCAGGGGGCGTCCGGGTCGGCGGGGTCGAAGTGCCCGCCGGCGCTGGGGTAGTGGGCGGCGAGGTCGGGGGCGAGGCCGGACAGCACCAGGGCGTGGGCGGCGCCGAGCAGCCGCAGGGCGATGGCGTCCGGGCCCGGGGCGTCCTCGTGTCCGGCGATCGCGGCCGCGCACGGGCCGTCCGCGGCGAGGTCCTCGGCGGCGCGGCGGAGCAGGGCGGCGGACAGCGGGGAGCCCAGGGCGGCGCAGGAGTCCGCCTGGTGGTGGAACATGGCCACGGCGTGGTCGTGGGGCACTGCGGGGTCTCCGTTCTCCAGGGCCGCGAGGGCCGCGGGGGGCGCGGGGGTTGCGACGGCCGGGGCGGTCGTGACCGCCGTGACGGGAGTGGCGCCCGTGACGATCGTGACCGGCGGGCCCATCCTTCGCCGACCGCGGGGGCGGCGGTAGTACGCCTCGGGTGACCTTGATCACGAGCGGTGCGGGTCGGACGCCCGGGTGCTTCGGGAACGACCGGCCCGGGCCGGCGGCGGACGGACGGCGGACGGGCGCGGTTCCGGCGGACGCGTTCCGCTCGCGGGGAGCGTGCCCCGGCGGGGCGGGGTGTGCCCCCGGAGGGCGAGGCGTGCCGGGGGCGCGCGACCTGCGCTGCGCGCCCCGGGAGGGTCACCAGTCGGTGGCGCGCCTGCGGTGGGTCTGGCGGAGCTGGCTGGTGATGCTGGCGGTGTCGCCGCCCACCACGTCCGCGATCTCGGGGGTGGCCAGGCCGACCACGTAGTGCAGGATCGCCAGGTCCTCGTCGCCGTCCACGTCGGGCCGCAGGCCCTCGATCCCGGCGGTCGCGTGCTGCTCGGTGACGGTGTCGCGGAGGATCTGCCAGGCCGCGGCGGCCGGATTCGGACTCTCCAGGACGGTGGGCCACACCGAGGCGATCGCGTGCAGGGCGAGCCGGACCACCCGGTGGGCGGCGGCCGGCTCCTGGAACCAGACCCGGGCGTAGCTCCGGTACCTGGGTTCGTGGAGCTCGCAGAAGGCGGCGAACTCGACGGACACGTACGGAAGTTCGGTGGACCGATCAGCGGATGCCGAGTCTGCGGCCGGGACATGACGGTCAGTCACATCAGCTGCCTCTCGATCTGGGTCCGGACGGGGAGCGTCAGCGCTCACTCTAGGCCCTCGGGTGGGTGCTGTGGGTGACAAGTCTGCTGAGATGCCCGGAGCCGGACCCGATTCGGGCCGTTGTGTGACGAGGCGTCAGCAAATGCCGCCCGCCGGACGCAGCTGCGAGGGAATCGCACCTGGTCAGAGGTGGTACATCGACAGTGGCTGCAAGGGAGTCGGTGTGCCACTGTAAGCCCCATGGGTGAACGCTGGAACGGCGACGGGACTCACCTCCACGGGCGAATCCCGGACCACGGGCATGACCACCATCACACACCGGACCGGCCGGACCTCCCCGGCCACGAGCCCCACGGCCACCGCCACCGCCCGTGGCACCGCCTCGCGCACCTGCTGCGCCCGCACGCGCACGACGCCGCGGACCGGGTCGACGCGGCGATGGAGTCCTCGGCCGAGGGCCTGCGCACGCTATGGATCTCGCTGCTGGTGCTGGGCGTGACGGCCGCCGCCCAGGCGGTGGTGGCGGTGCTGTCGGGTTCGGTGGCGCTGCTCGGCGACACCGTGCACAACGCCGCCGACGCGCTGACCGCCGTCCCGCTGGGCGTGGCGTTCCTGCTGGGGCGGCGGGCGGCGAGCCGCGGCTACCCGTACGGGTACGGGCGGGCCGAGGACCTGGCGGGCGTCGCCGTGGTGCTGGCGGTGGCGGCGTCCGCGCTGGTGGCGGGGTGGGCGGCGGTGCAGCGGTTGCTGCACCCGGAGCCGGTCGGGCAGTTGTGGGCGGTGGCCGCCGCGGCCCTCGCGGGGTGCGCCGGCAACGAGTGGGTGGCCCGCTACCGGATCGCCACCGGCCGCCGGATCGGCTCGGCGGCGCTGGTCGCGGACGGCCTGCACGCCCGCAGCGACGCGCTGGCCTCGCTGGCGGTGCTGCTCGGCGCGGGCGGCGGCGCGCTGGGCTGGCGGTACGCGGACCCGGTGGTCGGACTGCTGATCACGGTGGCGATCCTGGCCGTGCTGGCCGGCACGGTGCGCGAGGTGGGCCGGCGGCTGATGGACGCCGTCGATCCGGCGCTGCTGGACGCGGCGGAGCGCGAACTCGCCGCGGTGGACGGGGTGCGCGCGGTCGGCGCGGTCCGGATGCGCTGGATCGGGCACGCGCTGCGCGCCGAGGCGGAGGTGGTGGTCGACCGGACGCTGACGGTGGTGGCCGGGCACCAGGTGGCGGAGGCCGCCGAACGGGCCCTGGTCCGGGCCGTCCCCCGGCTGCTCGCCGCGACCGTGCACGTCGACCACGCCCCGCCGGGACGGTCTGATCCGGTCGGGCGGTTCGGCGGGAGTCCCGGCGGGCGGCCCCGCCGGGTCGACGGTCCGAGCTGACGTGCCGTCAGAAAGCCCGCGGAGGGGCCCACCGGCCCCGTCCGCGCGCCCGTGCGACTCCTGGGTCGTACGGGGCCCCCGGGGCGCCGGAGGGCCCTCCAGGGCCGTCGGGCTCCGCGAGGGCCAGCGGGTTCCCCCGCGCCGGGCCGTTCCGGGCCGTTCCGGGCCGTTCGCCGGGCCGCGTCCCGGGCTGCCTGCCGCACCGCGCACCGCGCGCCGGGCCGCGCCCCCGTCCGCGGCCCCGCTCCCGGTTGGGCGCTCAGCGCTCGCGGGCGGTCTGCGTCGTCCGCGTCGCCTGTGCCGCCCGGGCCGCGGCCCGGGCGGCGAGGGCCGCCGCCTGCTCGGCGGCGCGGGCCGCGGCCGCCACGCTGTCGGGCTCGCGGCGGGTCTGCTCCGGGATGCCGGCGTTGCGCCGGTCGCCGCGGACGGCGGTCTCGGCGGCTTCGAGGCTCTCCCGGGCGGCCAGGTACGCCTGCACCGCGGCGATGCCGTAGACCGGCTGGATGAGCTGGTGGCCCTTGAAGAAGGGCCGGGCGGGGGCGAAGCCGGCGGCGGCCACGAGTTCGCGGATCTCGGTTATCTCGGCCTCGCTGCGCGCCGTGAAACGCACTTCCCAGCCCTTCTTGTACGTACGTCCGTCCTCCCCGCCGCGTCTGGCGGGATCCGGTTGGCGGACGTAGCCGGGCAGGCGGCCGAGGCGTAGTCGGGCGGCGCGCTGGGCTGATGTCTCGTCGCGGGGCATGAGCCCGATGGTAGGCAATTCGCGGCGGTGGCCGGTGCCGGGGGGTGTGACGTCGGGTGATCGGACGATCACCGGTGGTCAGATCGCGCAGGTCGGGGGCGCGGGTCCCGGGGGATCGCAATGCTGTGTCGATCCGATGAAAATCGGATAGTAGAAAACAAGTCCGATCTATTACGGCAAGGGAGTGAACACCCGATCCGCCGAATGGGTGAGGGTATGGGGACTTTAGTGCGGAGCAGTCCCGGTTTGACGACGGTTGCGTAACAGGTCGTCAGGTCTGGCATCGACTGTCAGAAGCGCGGGGGAACGTGGATGTCATGAGCCACCGGATTCCGCAGCAGCCCGCGTCCCTCGAAGAACTCGCCCGGCACCAGCAGAACGTGGTGACGGCCAGTCAGCTCCGCGCCCGCGGGGTGCCCGCCCGCATGGTCAGCGAGCACTGCCGCAGCGGGGGGCCGTGGCAGCGCCTGCTGCCACGGGTCTACCTGCTGCAGGAGGGCGAGCCGACGCCCGAGCAGCGGATGTGGGCCGCGCTGCTGTACGCGGCGCAGAACGGTCCGGCCGGGGACGGGGCCCGCGAGGGGGCGGTGATCACCGGCGCGGCGGCGCTGGCGCTGTACGGGTTCGTGTCGGTGCCGCGGCTGCCGGCCGTGCTCGGGGTGGAGGTGCTGGTGCCCCGGCAGCGCCGGCTGCGGGACGCCGGGCAGGTGCGGATCCGGCGCACCGAACGGGAGTTGGAGGCCCGGTCGGTGCACGGGCTGGCGGTCGCCCCGGTGGCCCGGGCGGTGGCGGACGCGATCCGCGAGTGGGACGAGCAGGGCGCCTTCGGGTCCGGCCGGACCGGTCCGGGCCTGCTGCGGTCGCTGCTGCGCGAGGCGCTCACCGGGCGCGGCGGCGGCTGCGCGGCGTCCGAGCTGCTGGCCGAGCTGGCCGAGGCGGGCCTCATGGAGCTGCCCCGGGTGCGGGCCGCGGTGGACGAGCTGCTGGCGGCGCGCCGGGAGGCGGCGTTCGCCGAACTGCTGGAGCTGGCCGCGGAGTCGGGCCTGCCGCTGCCGCTGACCGGCCCCGAGCTGCGGATGCGCGGCGGCACCTACGTCGCGGTGCCGGACCTGTACTGGCCCGAGGCGGCGGTGGCGGTGGAGGTCGACTCCGAGCTGCGCTGCGTCAGCGAGGGCGAGTCGGCCTGGGTGCGCGGCGGCCAGCACCGGATGGAGTACCTGGGCGTGCGGGTGCTGTACGTCGGCTCGTCCCGGCTCGCCGCCGAACGGGAGGCGGTCGGCGGCGAGTTGACCGAGGCGTACCGGCTCGGCGGGGAGGACGTGGTGGAGCTGCTGGTCACCGGGCGCTGAGCGCCCGGGGGCCGCCGCCCGGTCAGCCGTGGACGACCGGCGTGCCGGTCAACTCGACGCCCGCGGACCGTAGTTCGTCCAGTGCGGTGGCGGTGGTGGCGGGGGCGACGCCGGCCGTCAGGTCGAGCAGGACGCGGGTGGCGAAGCCCTCGCGGGCGGCGTCCAGGGCGGTGGCGCGGACGCAGTGGTCGGTGGCGATGCCGACCACGTCGACGTCGGTGACGCCGCGCTCGTTCAGCCAGTCGGTGAGGGTGCCGCCGTGCTCGTCGAAGCCCTCGAAGCCGCTGTAGGCGGCGGCGTGCGCGCCCTTGGAGAAGACCGCCTCGACCGCGCCGGAGGTCACCGAGGGGGCGAAGTTGGGGTGGAAGCCGACGCCCTCGGTGCCGGCCACGCAGTGCGCGGGCCAGGAGCGGACGTAGTCGGGTTCGGCGGCGAAGTGCGGGCCGGGGTCGATGTGGTGGTCGCGGGTGGCGACGATGTGGGCGTAGCCGGGGGCGGACTCGGCGATCAGGTCGGTGATCGCGGCCGCGACCTCGGCCCCGCCGGCGACGGGAAGACTGCCGCCCTCGCAGAAGTCGTTCTGCACGTCGACGACGATCAGGGCCCGGTGCATGGCTCTTCTCTTCTCTCGTGGGCTCGGGAGCGCGGGGGCTCGGTGGCCGCTGCTCCGGGAGGGAGCGGGGTGCGGACGGTACGGCGGTTGGCACTCTAGGCAGAGCCGGGGCGGACGCGGTAGTACCGGCGGGCGGAGCCGGGTCCGGTCTCCGGGTCGGCCGGGGGTCAGCCCGGGTCGGCCGGGGGTCAGCCGGCGTGCCGCTCGGTGGTGATCACCGGCTCGCCGCGGGAGAGCTGGGTGGCCGACAGCGGCAGCGCGGCGCGGGCCCGGAGGTGGCGCTCGCGGGCGGCCTCCAGCGGTTCGCGGCCGACCACCTCGCCGCCGGTGACCAGCGGGACGTGCAGCAGGTGCGGGGCCAGTTCGGCGGGGACGGGGCCGGTGCCGACCACCTCGGCCTCGGCGACGCCGTCCCGGTCGGGGCGGCGGGCGGCCCACTTGCGGCCGCCGACGCTGGTCTTGCCGCCCGCCGAGCGCTTGGCGACCGGGACGAGCTCGCCGCCGGGCACCGACTCGCGGGCGACCAGCTTGTAGACCATCGCGCAGGTCGGGTGGCCGCTGCCGGTGACCAGGCTGGTGCCGACGCCGTAGCCGTCGACCGGGGCGGCGGCCAGCGCGGCGATGGCGTACTCGTCCAGGTCGGAGGTGACGATGATCTTCGTGTCGGTGGCGCCGAGCTCGTCGAGCTGGCGGCGCACCCGGTGGGCCAGCAGGGTCAGGTCGCCGGAGTCGATCCGGACGGCGCCCAGCTGCGGTCCGGCCACCTCGACGGCGGTGCGGACCGCCTCGCCGAGGTCGTAGGTGTCCACCAGCAGGGTGGTGTCGCGGCCCATCGAGTCGATCTGCGCGGTGAAGGCGTCCTTCTCGCTGTCGTGCAGCAGGGTGAAGGCGTGCGCGGCGGTGCCGGTGGTCGGGATGCCGTGGGTGAAGCCCGCCTCCAGGTCGGAGGTGGCGGCGAAGCCGGCCAGGTAGGCGGCCCGGGCGGCGGCCACCGCGGACCGCTCGTGGGCCCGCCGGGCGCCCATCTCGATCACCGGGCGCCCGCCCGCGGCGGCGGTCATCCGGGAGGCGGCGGCGGCGATCGCCGAGTCGTGGTTGAGGATCGACAGGATCACCGTCTCCAGGATCACTGCCTCGGCGAAGCTGCCCTCGACGGTGAGCAGCGGCGAGCCGGGGAAGTACGCCTCGCCCTCGGGGTAGCCGTGCACGTCGCCGGTGAAGCGGTAGTCGGCGAGGAAGCGCAGGGTCTCCTCGTCCACCACCCGCTGGTCGGCCAGCCAGTCGAGTTGCGGCGCGGTGAAGCGGAAGTCCTCGATGGCGTCCAGCACCCGGCCGGTGCCGGCCAGCACGCCGTAGCGGCGGCCGTCCGGCAGGCGGCGGGTGAAGACCTCGAAGACCGAGCGGCGGTGGGCGGCGCCGCTGCGCAGCGCGGCCTGCAGCATGGTCAGTTCGTAGCGGTCGGTGAGCAGCGCGGAGCTGCGGTGCGCGGTGATGGCGTCCATGGGGATGATGCTACTACCACTTAGCGTCAGTTTGACGATTTCTCTCGCGGAGGGCCCGTGTCGGGCCGTGCCGCGCCGCCGCGGACATCCTGATTCGCTCCTGGGTCCCTCGGATGGAAGCATGGGACGGGGGAGTTCCGAGGTCGACGAGGAGAGACGGACTGTGAGTGTCGCGCCGGTGGAGATCGAGCGCCCGGAGGTGGAGGGGGTTCCGGTCACGGAGCCGGACACGCCGTGGGTGACCATCGTCCACAACGACCCGGTCAACCTGATGAGCTACGTCCAGTACGTCTTCCAGAGCTACTTCGGCTATCCGAAGGACAAGGCCCGCAAGCTCATGATGGACGTGCACCACAAGGGGCGGGCGGTGGTCTCCAGCGGCACCCGCGAGGAGATGGAGCGCGACGTGCAGGCGATGCACGGCTACGGCCTGTGGGCCACCCTGCAGCACGACTGACGGACCGTCACCCACCACCCACGAGGGGCTGATCCCACCCACATGGCCACTTTCTTCGAGAGCACCGGCGACGGCGGCGCGGCGATGGACCTGGACGAGTTCGAGGTGTCCATCCTGCGCACGCTGGAAGTGCAGATGCTGGAGCTGATCGGCCCGCCGCCCGGCGGGCAGGGCGACGACCCGCTGGCCGCGCTGTTCGCCGAGGGCCCGAGCGAGGCCCCGGACGACCCCGTGCTGCACCGGCTGTTCCCCGACGCGTACGGCGGCCCGGGCGCGCCCGAGGACCCGCGGACCGCCGAGATGGCCGCCGAGTTCCGCCGCTACACCGAACTCGACCTGCGGACCCGCAAGCGCGACGACGCGCTGGCGGTGGTCCGGACGCTGGACGGGCTGGCCGGGGGCGGGGTGCTGGAGGTGGGGCCGGACGAGCTCCAGCGCTGGCTGGGCGCCCTGAACGACCTGCGGCTGGCCCTGGCCACCCGGCTGGAGGTCACCGAGGAGGACACCGAGGGGCTGTACCGGCTGCCCGACTCCGACCCGCGCAAGCCGCTGGTGGTGGCCTACCTGTGGCTGGGCGGGCTGCAGGAGAGCCTGCTGGACGCGATGGCGGGCTGACCCGGACCGCCCCGCCTCCTTCCTATTGTCCGATTGATCCGGTGCTGCCCGCTTGTGGGCGCCTCCGGGCCTTCCGCGTGGTTCACTGCTGCCTCCCCGGGAACACGGGGCCCGTCGGCCGACCGGCCGGCGCGGACCGGGAGGCGAGGCGGGCGCATGACGCAGCAGGTGACGGACGAGGCGGTCGGGCCGGCCCCGGACGGGGAGGGCTACCAGCGCGGGCTGGGCAGCCGGCAGATCCAGATGATCGCGATCGGCGGCGCGATCGGCACCGGCCTGTTCCTCGGCGCCGGCACCGCCATCTCCAAGGCCGGCCCCAGCCTGGTCCTCAGCTACGCGGTGGCCGGCGTGGTGATCTTCGTGATCATGCGGGCGCTCGGCGAACTGCTCACCTACCGCCCGGTGTCCGGCAGCTTCGCCGAGTACGCCCGGGAGTTCCTCGGCCCGTTCGCCGGGTTCGCCACCGGCTGGACGTACTGGCTGTTCTGGGTGGTCACCGGCATGGCCGAGACCACCGCCGCCGCCGTCTACGTCCGCTTCTGGGCGCCCGGCGTCCCGCAGTGGGCCACCGCGCTGGTCTTCCTGCTGGTGCTGTACGCCGCCAACCTGATCTCGGTGAAGGTGTTCGGCGAGATCGAGTTCTGGTTCTCGATGGTCAAGGTCACCGCCATCCTCGGGATGATCCTGATCGGCGTCGGCGTGCTCACCCTCGGCTTCTCGGACGCCGGGGACACCGCCTCGGTCACCCACCTGTGGCAGGACGGCGGCTTCTTCCCGAAGGGCGTCGGCGCCACCGTGATGACCCTGCAGATCGTCATGTTCGCCTACGTGGGCGTGGAACTGGTCGGCGTCACCGCGGGGGAGAGCGAGGACCCGGAGAAGACCCTGCCGCGGGCCATCAACACCCTGCCGCTGCGGATCGCGCTGTTCTACGTCGGCGCGCTGGTGGTCATCCTCTCGCTGGTGCCGTGGAGCGAGTTCCAGCCCGGCGTCAGCCCGTTCGTCGCCGCCTTCGGGAAGATCGGCATCCCGGCGGCGGCCGGGATCGTCAACTTCGTGGTGCTCACCGCCGCGCTCTCCTCCTGCAACTCCGGGATGTACTCCACCGGCCGGATGCTGCGCGACCTGGCCCTGCGCGGACAGGCCCCCGGGCGGCTCACCGGGCTCAACGCCCGCCGCACCCCCGCCGCCGCGATCACCGTCTCCTGCCTGCTGATGGGCGCCGGCGTGGTGCTCAACTACTGCGTCCCGGAACGGGCCTTCCAGTACATCACCTCGGTCGCCACCGTCTGCGGCCTGTGGACCTGGGGCGCCATCCTGGCCAGCCAGATCCGCTACCGGGCCGCCTGGACCTCCGGACGGCTGCCCGCCCCGACCTTCCGCGCCCCCGGCGGCAACTGGAGCCGCGCCCTGGCGCTGGCCTTCCTCGTCCTGGTCGCCGTCCTGATCGGCGTCGACCCCGACACCCGGATCTCGCTGTACGTCCTGCCCGGCTGGGCGCTGTTCCTGGTGGTCGGCTACGCGGTGCTGCGCCGCCGCGACCCGGCCGCCCTGGACGCCGACCTCCGCCCGGAGGAGGGCGTCTGACGCCTCGCTATCCTGGCCGCATGCTGACCATCACCCGAGAACTGCGCGACCGGATCGTCGCCCACGCCCGCGCCGACCACCCGGACGAGGCGTGCGGCGTGATCGCCGGACCGGCCGGCACCGGGCGCCCCGAGCGGTTCGTCCCGATGCTCAACGCCGCCCGCTCGCCCACCTTCTACGAGTTCGACTCCGGCGACCTGCTGAAGCTCTACCGCGAGATGGACGACCTCGACGAGGAGCCGGTGGTGATCTACCACTCGCACACCGCCACCGAGGCGTACCCCTCCCGCACCGACGTGAGCTACGCCTCCGAGCCGTTCGCCCACTACGTGCTGGTCTCCACCGCCGAGGGCACCGACGAGACGGACCCCTACCAGTTCCGCTCGTTCCGCATCGTGGACGGCGTGATCACGGAGGAAGACGTCGAGGTGGTCGAGGCGTACGCCGCCTGACGCCGCCCGCCCGGGGACGGGCCGGTCCGGACCGCGCCCGCGCGGCGGATCGGCCCGTTTTCTCATGCCTCGGAACGCCATCGACCGGATGCCGAGACACGCATGTCAAAGCGGGGCCGGGAATCTATACGATGAGTCCATGCGTTCCGTCGATGTGAGCAATCAGGCCCCAGGCACCCGCCTCGTGGCGCGCCTGCACGTCGACCTGTGCCGGCTCGCCAGCGCGATCTGTCCCGGCACCGCCGCGCACTGACCGGCGGCACCGACCGGCAAGCCCAGACAGCACCGCCCCGGCGCCCCGGGGCCCTCCCCCCTGCCGCGCCCCGCCCGGCCCGGCAACCCGAACCCCACTCCACAGGAGCGCAGCCATGGCCATCGAGGTCCGCATCCCGACCATCCTCCGTACCTACACCGACGGCGCCAAGGCCGTCGACGGCAACGGCGCCAACCTCGGGGAGCTCTTCACCGACCTCGACACCCGCCACCCCGGCATCGCCGCCCGGCTGCTGGACGGCGGCGAGCTGCGCCGCTTCGTCAACGTCTACCTGAACGACGAGGACGTCCGCTTCCTGGACGGCATCTCCACCGCGCTCTCCGACGGCGACAGCGTCACCATCCTCCCGGCCGTGGCCGGCGGTATGAAGTAATGCGCTACGACAGCCCGATCGAGGCCATCGGCAACACGCCCCTGGTGCGGTTGCCGAGGCTCTCGGCCGGCATCCCGGGGAACGAGGACGGCCGGGTCACGCTCTGGGCCAAGCTGGAGGACCGCAACCCGACCGGCTCGATCAAGGACCGTCCGGCGCTGCGCATGATCGAGCGCGCCGAGGCGGAGGGCCGGCTCACCCCGGGCTGCACCGTCCTGGAGCCCACCAGCGGCAACACCGGCATCTCGCTCGCCATGGCGGCCAAGCTCAAGGGCTACCGGATGGTCTGCGTGATGCCGGAGAACACCAGCGAGGAGCGCCGCGAGCTGCTCCGGATGTGGGGCGCGGAGATCATCCCCTCGCCCGCCGCCGGCGGCTCCAACACCGCGGTGCGGATCGCCAAGGAGATCGCCGCCGAGCACCCCGACTGGGTGATGCTCTACCAGTACGGCAACCCGGACAACGCCGGCGCGCACTACGCCACCACCGGCCCGGAGATCCTCGCCGACCTGCCCACCGTCACCCACTTCGTGGCGGGCCTGGGCACCACCGGCACCCTGATGGGCATCGGCCGCTACCTGCGCGAGAAGGTCCCGGGCGTGCAGATCGTCGCCGCCGAGCCCCGCTACGACGACCTGGTCTACGGCCTGCGCAACCTGGACGAGGGCTTCGTCCCCGAGCTGTACGACGCCGAGGTGCTCACCACCCGCTTCTCGGTCGGCTCGGCCGACGCCGTCACCCGCACCCGCGAACTCCTCCAGCAGGAGGGCATCTTCGCGGGCGTCTCCACCGGCGCGGTCGCGCACGCCGCGATCGGCGTGGCCCGCAAGGCCGCCAAGGCCGGCGAGCGGGCGGACGTGGTGTTCGTGGTCGCCGACGGCGGCTGGAAGTACCTGTCCACCGGCATCTACACCGCCGAGACCACCGAGGCGGCGGTCGAGGCGCTGCAGGGCCAGCTCTGGGCCTGACGGACGCGGCAGGACCACGGCGCGGCACCCCTCCGGGTGCCGCGCCGTCCGCTCGTCCGATCATCGGTCCGCTGTGACACCGCGGCATTTGTCCGTTCCCGATGACCGGTTCGTCACGGAACGGCCACCGCGCCGGTCGCGCCCCGACCGCCCCGCCCCGCCCCGCCAGGCTGGCCGCGCACCACTGGTTCGCCGTCACCCGGAGGTGGGCGCGATGCCCGGCCGAGAGCTCTGGTCCTACGTCGAGATCGGCCTGCACATCCACGTGCAGACCGAGACCGTGCGCAACTACAAGCGGCACGGACTGCTGCCCGAACCCGACCTGGTCGACCCGGCCGGCCACCCCCGCTGGTACCCGGAGACCATCCGGGCCTGGGCCCTGGCCCGCCCCGGCCGCCGTTAGTGCCGCGTCCGGCGCGCGTTCGAACGCCCCCGCCCCGTCCTGGTGATTCCGCCCACAGCCCGGCACGGGAGAGGGGGCAAAGTGCCGCCCGGCCCTTACCCTCGACAGTCAAAGCACCGACGGAGCCGAAGGACCCCGCCCGCCCGCCGGCGGTGCGGACGGCCGCGGACGACGGCCCGACTGGGCGGGAAGGGCTCGGCATGAAACTGACCGTGGTGGGGTGCTCGGGGAGCTTCCCGTCCGTGGACTCCCCGTGCTCCAGCTACCTGGTGGAGCACGACGGCTACTGCCTGGTCGTCGACCTCGGCAACGGCGCGCTCGGCGCGCTGCAGAAGTACGCCGGCCTGTACGACGTGGACGCCGTCCTGCTCAGCCACCTGCACGCCGACCACTGCGTCGACCTGTGCGCGTACTGGGTGGCCCGCAACTACCGGGTCGAGGGCTGCCCCGACCCGCTGCCCGTGTACGGCCCGGCCGGGACGGCCGAGCGGCTGGCCCGCGCCTACGACATGCCGGAGAAGCCCGGCATGACCGAGGTGTTCGACTTCCGCGACCTCGGCGGCGGCGCCCGGCTGCGGCTCGGCCCGTTCACCGTCACCGCCGTCCGGGTCAACCACCTCGACTGCGAGGCGTACGGCTTCCGGATCGAGGCCGGCGGCCGCAGCCTGGTCTACTCCGGGGACACCGGGGTCTGCCCCGACCTGGTCGAACTCGCCCGCGGCGCCGACCTGTTCCTGTGCGAGGCGGCCTACACGGACGGCAAGGAGACCTTCGACTCCATCCACCTGAACGGCACCCAGGCCGGCGAGCACGCCGCCGACGCGGGCGCCGCCCGGCTGGTGCTCACCCACATCCCGCCGTGGACCGACGCCGAGCGCAACCGCGCGGACGCCGCCGCGGTCTTCGCCGGACCGGTCGAGCTGGCCCGGGCCGGAGCCGTCTACGAGCTCTGAACCGGCGTCAGCCAGTGCCGGTAGCGGGCGTCGGCGCCGCTCACCGCGGCCCGGTACGCCTCGCCCAGGAGCTTGGTCAACTCGCCCTCGCAGGACGGCAGTTCGCGGTTGTCCAGGGAGGCCACCGGCACCACCCCGGCCGCCGTCCCGGAGACGAACACCTCGTCCGCCGCGTACAGGTCCGAGCGCAGCAGGTTCTCCACCCGCACCTCGACGCCCAGGTCCCGGGCCAGCGTCAGCAGGGTGTCCTGGGTGATGCCCTCCAGTGCGCCCGCGCTGCCCGGCGGGGTGCGCAGCACGCCGTCCCGGACCGCGAACACGTTCTCCGAACTGCACTCGCTGACCGTCCCGTCCGGGGCCAGTAGCAGTGCCTCGTCGTAGCCCGCGTCGCTCGCCTCCCGCCGGGCCAGCGCCGAGTTGAGGTACGGGCCGGTGGCCTTCGCCGCCGGGGGGACGGAGTTGGGGTCGGTGCGCCGCCAACTGCTGGTCATCAGCCGCAGCCCGCGCTCCGCCGCCAGGTAGGCCGGCCACTCCCAGGAGGCGATCGACACGCTGGTGGGGGAGTGTCGCATGTCCAGCCCCATCGAGCCGTAGCCCAGGAACGCCAGGTGCCGCAGGTAGCAGGAGCGGTGGCCGTTCGCCGCCACCAGGTCCACCGTCGCCCGGGCCAACTCCTCTCGGGTGTACGGGAGTTCGATCCGCAGCATGCGGGCGCTGCGCTCCAGCCGGGCCAGGTGCTCGTCCAGCCGGAACACCGCGGGCCCGTCGGCCGTCTCGAACGCCCGGGTGCCCTCCAGCACACCGGTGCCGTAGTGCAGCGCGTGCGTCAGCACGTGGACCCGGGCCTCCTGCCAGGGCACCAGCGCGCCGTCGAACCAGATCACGGAAGACTCGGGAATCGCCATGCCGCCCATCCTGGGGACCCCGGCCCGCCCCGCGAAGCCCCCCGGCCGCGCCGGATCAGGCCATGGCCGCCACCGCCGCGGCCGTCTCGCATGCTGAAAACCACCGTCCGCCCCCCGGCCCCGGCCCTAGGCTCCCGGAGGGTGGAGACCAGCACCGCCCTGTACGCCCGACTGCTCGCCGAACCCGGCCTGCCGCTGGACTCCCTGCGCGACGAACTCGGCTGCGAGGAACGGGAGTTAGAGCAGGCGATCGGCGAACTGCGCGGCCTTGGACTGCTCCAGCGGACGACCGCGACGGTCAGCGGGGTGGCCGCCGTCTCGATCGACACCGCCGTTCGCCAACTGCTGGCCGACTCCGACCGCCGCTTCACCGCGCTGCTCGGCGAGGCCCGCCGCACCCGGGACCGGGTCGAGCAGCTGCACTCCCACTACCTGCCGCTGCGCACCGGCGCCGCCCACGAGCTGGTCCGCGGCGCCGACCGGGTCGCCGCGCTGCTGGAGGACGCCGCCCGGGCCGCCCGCACCGAGGCGCTGTCGCTGCGGCCCGGCCAGGACCAGTCCGAGAGCGGCCTGGCCGAGAAGCTCGCCCGCGAGCGGATCGCCCTGGCCCACCGGGTCGCGCTGCGCACCATCTACCCCGCCGCCGCCCTGAACCAGGGCCCGGTGCTGGCCCACGTCCAGGCGCTGACCGCGGCCGGCGCGCACATCAGGGTCGCGCACACCCTGCCGCTGTGGCTGATCGTGGTCGACGCGGGCCTGGCCGTCCTGCCCGCGCCGGGGGAGCCGCCGGGCAGCGCGGCGGTGGTGGTCCGCGACCCGGCCGTGGTCGGCGTGGTCCGCGAGCTCTTCGAGCACTTCTGGGCGTCCAGCTGGGTCCCGCCGGAACTGCTCGGCCGCACCACCCCCGACGACCGCCACCGCGAGGTGCTGCGGCTGCTCGCGGCCGGGCTCACCGACCAGGCGATCGGCCGCAAGCTGGAGATCTCCGACCGCACGGTGCGCCGCCTGGTCGCCGACCTGACCACGGCGCTGGGCGCGCAGTCCCGCTTCCAGGCGGGCGTGCACGCGGCCCGGCTGGGCTGGATCTAGGCCCGGGGGCGAGGGCGAGGGCGAGGGCGAGGGCGAGAGCGGGGGTGGGGCAGGGGCAGGGGCGGGGGCTACCCGTCCTCGAAGGCGTCCTCGTCCTCGCGGCCCGGCGTCTTCAGGTCGAAGCGCAGGATGACGAACCGGAAGAGCGTGTAGTAGACCACCGCGAAGCACAGCCCGATCGGGATGATCAGCCAGGGTGCGGTGGCCAGGTTCCAGTTCAGCGCGTAGTCGATGGCGCCCGCGGAGAAGGTGAAGCCGTGGTGCACCCCGAGCCCCCAGGTGACGGCCATGGACAGGCCGGTGAGCACGGCGTGCAGGACGTACAGGACCGGGGCGATGAACAGGAAGGCGAACTCGATCGGCTCGGTGATGCCGGTGACGAAGGAGGTCAGGGCGAGCGAGAACATCATGCCCAGGACGGCCTTGCGGCGCTCCGGGCGGGCGCAGTGGGCGATGGCGAGCGCGGCGGCGGGCAGGCCGAACATCATGATCGGGAAGAAGCCGGACATGAACTGGCCGGCGTGCAGGTCGTGCTGGAAGAAGCGGGTCTGGTCGCCGTGGAAGTCCTGGCCGCCGACGGTGTAGGTGCCGGCCTGCTGCCAGAAGAAGGTGTTGGCGAACTGGTGCAGGCCGAACGGCAGCAGGGCCCGGTTGATCAGGCCGAAGATGCCGGAGCCGAGCGCGCCCAGGCCGATCGCCCAGGTGCTGAAGCGGTCGACGAGGCCGCCGATCGGGCCCCAGCACAGGCCGAAGAGGACGCCCAGCGCGGTGCCGACGAAGGCCATCACGATCGGGACCAGCCGCCGCCCGTTGAAGAAGCCCAGCCAGTCGACCAGCCGGGTCCGGTGCAGCCGCTGCCACAGGATCGCGGTGAGCAGCCCGACCACCACGCCGCCGAGCACCCCCGGGTCCTGGTAGGTGGCCTCGATGTCCCGGCCGGGCAACTCCTGGTAGCCGGTCTTCGGGAAGGCGGTGAGCACCTGGTGGTAGGTGAGGAAGCCGACCAGGGCGGCGAGCGCGGTGGAGCCGTCGGACTTCTTGGCGTAGCCGATGGCGATGCCCACGCAGAACAGCAGCGGCATCCAGTCGAAGACGGCGTGGCCGGAGGCGGAGAACACCTCGGCGACCCTGGTCCAGCCGAGGCCCTGGTCGCCGAAGACGTCCTCCTTGCCGAGCCGCAGCAGGATGCCCGCGGCGGGCAGCACGGCGATCGGGAGCTGGAGGCTGCGACCGATCTTCTGGAGGGACGCGAAGACCCGGGAGCGCAGCTCCCGTCCGCCGGGTGCCGCCGCGGGCCGGGAGTTCTGCGCGGTCGTACTCATAGCGGTGGTTCCTCACGGCAGCGCGATCCTGGTCTAGACCACTTAAGGTCTCGTTCAGCTTTCTAGCACGGGCCGAACGGGCTCCGGAACCCTCTTAAGGTTCGCGGGGGACAAGCGCTGCGGAATCGAAACCTTGGGCCGGTTGACGCCGAATCAATTGACCTGGTGGTAACTCCTTTTGGATCGTCGGGAAACAAAGCCGCGCCCCCGGCGGGAATTCCTCCCGCCGGGGGCGCGGTGCGCGGCGCCGCGGCCGCTGAGCTGGGGTCAGGCCTTGGTCACGTCCTCGACCTCGTCGTCGTCCTCGCGACCCGGGGTCTTGAGGTCGAACTTGACGATGATGAAGCGGAACAGGAGGTAGTAGACCACCGCGAAGCACAGGCCGATCGGGATGATCAGCCACGGTTTCGTGGCCAGGTTCCAGTTGATGACGTAGTCGAGCAGGCCGGCCGAGAAACTGAAGCCGTCGTGGACGCCGAGCCCCCAGGTGATGGCCATCGAGGCGCCGGTGAGCAGGGCGTGGACGGCGTACAGCAGCGGGGCCACGTAGGCGAAGGAGTACTCGATGGGCTCGGTGACGCCGGTGACGAAGGAGGTCAGCGCGACCGAGAGCATCAGGCCGTAGATCTCCTTGCGCCGGTGCGGCTTGGCGGCCGCGGCGATGGCCATCGCCGCGGCGGGCAGCGCGAACATCATGATCGGGAAGAAGCCGGAGGTGAACTGGCCGGCCGTCGGGTCGCCCGCCAGGAAGCGGTTGATGTCACCGTTGACGACCGTGCCGTCCGGCTTGGTGAAGGAGCCGAACTGGAACCAGAGGAAGGTGTTCAGCAGCTGGTGCATGCCGATCAGCAGCAGGGCGCGGTTGGCGACGCCGAAGATGCCGGAGCCGCCGGCGCCCAGGTCGGCCAGCCACTGCGAGAAGTCGTTCATCCCGGTGCCGATCGGCTTCCAGACCCAGGCCATCAGCGAGCCGAACAGCAGGCCGACCAGGGCGGTGATCATCGGGACCAGGCGGCGGCCGTTGAAGAAGCCCAGCCAGTCGACCAGCCTGACCCGGTGGAAGCGCACCCAGAGCCAGGCCGAGAAGAGGCCCATCAGGATGCCGCCCAGGACGCCGGGGTTCTGGTAGACGGTGTTGGCCGCCTTGCCGCCGGCGAAGTCGACGCACTGGTTGCCCTTGAGCACGGTGGGCGCCGGGCAGTCCTCGGGGAACGCCTGCAGGACGGCGTAGTACACCAGGAAGCCGGCCACCGCGGCGAGCGCGGTCGAGCCGTCCGCCTTCTTGGCCATGCCGATCGCGACGCCGATGCAGAACAGCAGCGGCAGGCCGAGCGAGGAGTTGAGCAGCGCACCGCCCGCGGCGCCGATGGCGGTGGCGACGTTGTCCCAGCCGAGGCCGTCGGCGCCGAAGATGTCCGGCTGGCCGAGCCGGTTCAGGATGCCCGCGGCCGGCAGGACCGCCACCGGCAGCTGGAGGCTGCGGCCCATCTTCTGCAGGCCGCCGTAGAAGGTGTGCCACCACGTGGACTGGTGCGCCGTGGCGCCTGGTGAACTCATCGTCGGCCCTCCGCTGCCGTTCCCGTTCCCCGCTGGGGGCTCATCCGTGCGTGGGGCCAGGAACACCGGCGGACCGTCCTGCGTTGTCCCGAGTACACCTAGGATTGGTGTAGACCATTTCCGGGGCAGTGGCGGTCCGCGGGTTCGAGAACCCGATGATCGTCATCCTCCGGCGGCTCCGGAGAGGGCCGCGCGCGGAGATAGCCCGAAAGTGGACTAACGTGGCATATCGGTCGGAAACGGGTGATGCTGGTCGCGCCGTCGGAAGACGCGGCAAACTGATCCCCGGTCACCTCCGGCCGGCACCACCGCACACGCAGTACGGCACCCGGCGACCGACCGCCGAAGCGCCGAGACAGAGGGAGAAAGACCATGGCCAGCAAGGCTGAGAAGATCGTCGCCGGTCTCGGCGGAATCGAGAACATCGACGAGGTCGAGGGCTGCATCACCCGGCTGCGCACCGAGGTCCACGACGCCTCCAAGGTCGACGAGGCGGCGCTCAAGGCGGCCGGTGCCCACGGCGTGGTGAAGATGGGCACGGCCATCCAGGTCGTCATCGGCACCGACGCCGACCCGATCGCCGCCGAGATCGAGGACATGATGTGAGCTGAGCCCCCGCGGCCCGCTCCGCCCCGCACGGCCCGCCGCCGGAGACCACCGGCCGGCGGGCCGTCGCACGTGCGCCCCGGCCGGGGGCCGGGCACGGACCCGATACGCTCGGGGACATGTCTCGCATCGACGGCCGCACCCCCGACCAGCTCCGCCCCGTCACCATCGAACGGAACTGGAGCAAGCACGCCGAAGGCTCCGTCCTGGTCTCCTACGGCGACACCAAGGTGCTGTGCACCGCCAGCGTCACCGAGGGCGTCCCGCGCTGGCGCAAGGGCAGCGGCGAGGGCTGGGTCACCGCCGAGTACGCCATGCTGCCCCGGGCCACCAACACCCGCGGCGACCGCGAGTCCGTCCGCGGCAAGATCGGCGGCCGCACCCACGAGATCAGCCGGCTGATCGGCCGCTCGCTGCGCGCCGTCATCGACCACCGGGCGCTCGCCGAGAACACCATCGTGCTGGACTGCGACGTCCTGCAGGCCGACGGCGGCACCCGCACCGCGGCGATCACCGGCGCGTACGTCGCCCTGGTCGACGCGGTCTCCTGGGCGCGCGAGAAGAAGCTGCTGCGCGCCAAGGGCCAGCCGATCACCGGCGGCGTCAGCGCGGTCAGCGTCGGCATCATCGGCGGCGTCCCGATGCTCGACCTCCGCTACGAGGAGGACGTCCGGGCCGAGACCGACATGAACATCGTCTGCACCTCCGACGGCCGCTTCGTCGAGGTCCAGGGCACCGCCGAGGGCGCCCCCTTCGACCGCGCCCTGCTCGACCAGCTGCTCGACCTCGGCAGCCTGGGCTGCGCCGAGCTGGACGAGATCCAGCGCAAGGCCCTGGAAGCGTAGGGAACCGCGGTGGGCTGAACGGCCGTCAGGAAGGGTGGGCGGGCACCGGAGTGCTGTACAGGCACGCGGGCCGAGCCTTAACGTTCGGGGTGAGCCCGCACACCCTCCTGGAGGACTCGCCGATGCAGCAGCCGCTGAGCATCAACCGCACCACCGCGCTCGCCGTCGCCGCGCTGGCCCTGGTCCTGCCGTTGAGCGCGGTCAGCTGCTCCGCCGCGGAGAAGGCGCTCAGCTGCGCCAACACCGCGGTGCAGATCAGCACGCACGTGGCCCAGCTCGGCGACGCGTACAACAACGCCGACCAGGACCCGGCCGCCGCCGGGAGGGCGCTGCAGAACCTCAAGGGCGACGTGGACAAGCTCGGGCGCAACTCCAGCGACGCCGACCTGGCCAAGGCCGTCACCGACCTGCAGACCCAGCTCGACAACGTGCAGAAGGCCGTGGACGGCAACCAGACGCCCGACCTCGGGCCGCTGGGCAGCGCGGCCGGGCGGGTCAGCAAGGTGTGCACCGGCTGAACCGGGCCGCGGCACTAGGCTGGGCGGCATGACCAAGCGACTCGTTCTCGCCACCCGCAACCAGCACAAGGTCGCCGAGCTGCGCGACATCCTCGGCGCGGCCGGACTGGACGTCGAACTGGTGGGCGCGGACGCCTTCCCCGAGGTGCCGGACGTGCCGGAGACCGGGGTCACCTTCGCCGAGAACGCGCTGCTCAAGGCGCACGCGCTGGCGAGGGCGACCGGGCTGCCGGCCGTCGCCGACGACTCCGGGCTGTGCGTGGACGTGCTGGGCGGGGCGCCCGGGATCTTCTCCGCGCGCTGGGCCGGGCGGCACGGCGACGACAAGGCCAACCTGGACCTGCTGCTGGCCCAGCTCGGCGACATCGCCGCCGAGCACCGGGCCGCCTCGTTCGCCTGCGCCGCCGCGCTCGCGCTGCCGGACGGCACCGAGCGGGTGGTCGAGGGCCGGCTGCACGGCACCCTGCGCACCGAGCCGGCCGGGACGAACGGCTTCGGCTACGACCCGGTCCTGCAGCCGCTCGGCGAGAGCCGCACCTGCGCGGAGCTGAGCGCCGAGGAGAAGAACGCGATCAGCCACCGCGGCCAGGCGTTCCGCTCGCTGGCGCCGGTGGTCGCCGAACTGCTCGCGTAGTCGCGGCGGAAGCGTGAAGAGGCCCGCCCCGGGAGGATCCGGGGCGGGCCTCTTCACGCGTGAACGCCGGTGCGGCCTGAGGGACTCGAACCCTCACGAGATCTCTCTCACGGGCACCTAAAACCCGGGCGTCTGCCAATTCCGCCAAGACCGCCGATGTGTGACTCCCGCCATGCTACTGGCCCGTCGCACGGGCGTGCACCACCCTTTCGGGCGGTGGTTCGGGGCGTCCCGGCTTGTTCAAGAATTGGTACAGACCTATTGACCGGTGTGGTCCAGACCACGTACGTTCGCGCCGATCCGCGGAAATCCGGGTCCCGGGCGGTGCGCAACGGCCGGGCCCAGGCACGCCTTCCTCCCCCACGGCGCCCGGTCCCCCACCCCGGGCGCGAGCATTGGAGCGACCCATGCCCGAACGCGCCACAGCCGCGCGCTCCGCCGCCCGCACCGGGCGGCGTCCGCTGAAGGCCGGCACCGCGCTGGCGACCGCGACCGCCCTGGTGGCCGGTGCCGCCGGACTGGTCACCGCGATGGGCGGCGCCTCCTCGGCCGCCACCGTCAACCTGCTCGTCAACGGCGACTTCGAGAGCGGCACGCCGAGCGGCTGGAACTGCTCGGCCGGCCTCGGCTCGATCACCTCCACCGCCCCGCACGGCGGCACCAAGGCGCTGCAGGCGGCGGCCTCCGCGTCGGACAGCGCCCAGTGCTCGCAGACCGTCACGGTCAGCCCGAACACCACGTACAGCCTGAGCGGCTGGCTGAAGGGCAACTACACCTACCTGGGCGTCACCGGGACGGGCACCACCGACACCAACGCCTGGGGATCCAGCGCCGACTGGACCAACCGCAGCACCACCTTCACCACCGGTGCCTCCACCACCTCGGTGACGGTCTACACCCACGGCTGGTACGGCCAGGGCACCTACTACGCGGACGACCTGGTCCTCACCGGCCCCGGCGGGTCGGGCTCCAGCAGCCCCTCGGCGAGCGGGAGTTCGAGCGCGAGTGCCAGTGCGAGTGCCAGTGCGAGCGCCTCGGCCAGCGCGTCCTCGTCCGCCTCCCCCTCCGGGTCCGCCTCGGCCTCCGCCTCGCAGAGCGCCTCGCCGTCGGCCAGTGCCTCCAGCACCGGGACGCCGGGCGGGGACGGGGTGGTGACCACGCCGACCGGGCTGACCGCGAGCGTGGCGGGCACCGCGGTGACGCTGAAGTGGAACGCCTCCACCGACAACGCGCAGAACGGCAACAGCGCGGTCTACCGGATCTTCACCGGCGGCACCACGGTGCAGACCGCGACCTCGATGGGCACCGCGGTCACCATCTCCTCGCTGCTGCCGAACACCTCGTACTCCTTCACCGTGCAGGGCTACGACAAGGACGGGCACAGCAGCGGGTTCACCGCGCCGGTGACCGTCACCACCGGGGCGGCCCCGACCGGCGCGCTCAAGTCGGCGTACTTCGCGCAGTGGGGCATCTACGGGAACAAGTACTACCCGTCGACGATGGCCGCCACCGGCGCGGCGAGCGGGCTGAACACGATGACCTACGCGTTCGCCAACATCAACCCGTCCACGCTGAGCTGCTTCGAGACCATCAAGGCCGCGGACACCAACGACAACAACCCGAGCGCCGGCGACGGCGCGGGCGACGCGTTCGCGGACTACCAGAAGGGCTACACCGCGGACATCGCGGTGGACGGCACCACCGACGCCTGGACCCAGCCGCTGAAGGGCAACTTCAACCAGCTGCGCGAGCTCAAGGCGAAGTACCCGAACCTGAAGATCACCATGTCGCTGGGCGGCTGGACGTACTCCAAGTACTTCTCCGACGCGGCGGCCACCGACGCCTCGCGCAAGAAGCTGGTCTCCTCCTGCATCGACATGTTCATCAAGGGCAACCTGCCCTCGATCCAGGGCGACGCGACCGGCGGCGCCGCCGCGGCGATGGGCATCTTCGACGGCATCGACATCGACTGGGAGTACCCGGCCTCCGCGGGCGGCCACACCGGCAACCACTACGCGGCCGCCGACACCGCCAACTTCACCGCGCTGCTGGCCGAGTTCCGCAACCAGCTGGACGCCTACGGGCAGACCGTCGGCAAGAAGTACCTGCTGACCGCGGCGCTGCCGTCCGGCCAGGACAAGATCGCGCTGCTGCAGACCGACCAGATCGGCAAGTACCTGGACTACGGCAACGTGATGTCCTACGACATGCACGGCGCCTGGGACGCGACCGGTCCGACCAACCTGCAGGACCCGCTGTACGACAGCCCGAACGACCCGAGCAACCCCGTCGCCCCGGGCACCCAGAGGTACACCGTGGACAACGCGGTCAACGCCTACCTGAACGGCGCCCCGGCGTACGGGATCAAGGGCGGCTTCCCGGCCAAGAAGCTGGTGCTGGGCGTGCCGTTCTACATGCGCGGGTGGACCGGCGTGCCGGCCGGCTCGAACTACGGCCTCTACCAGAGCGCGACCGGCCCGGCGGGGGCGCAGGGCACCAGCCAGACCGCCGGCGTGGCGTTCTGGAAGGAGCTGGTGGCGGCCGGCAAGACCACCGGTTCCTCGGTGCACTGGGACCCGACCACGCAGAGCTCGTGGATCTACGACGGCACCAACCTGTGGACCGGTGACACCCCGCAGGCCATCGCGGCGCGCGGCTCGTACGCCACCTCCAAGGGCCTCGGCGGCATCTTCGCCTACTCGCTGGAGGCGGACGACCCGTCCGGAACCCTGGTCAACGCGATGACCGGCAGCATGAAGTAGCGTCAACTTTCCTTAGGGAGGGCCGGATCGTCCGAGTGCGGACGGTCCGGCCCTTCATATCAAGTTGGTACAGACCTGTTGACGTGGATGGTCCAGACCTTTTAGGTTCGGCGGAACTTCCCCCACAGGTGCGCGGCTTCCCACGGCCGTGCGCACGACACTCCCTCCAGGAGGACCGAGTGTTGATCCGAAACAAGGCGGAGCAGCGTCCCACCGCTGCGGGCCGCCACCTCAAGGGCCGCAAGGTGGCGTTCGGCGCCGCCGCGGCCGCGGGGCTGGCGGGCCTGCTGATGGGCACGCTCGGCGTCGCCCCGTCCGCCGCCGCCGTCGACAACCAGGCGTGCCGTCCCGACGGCATGTACACCACGCCCGGCGTCGACGTCCCGTACTGCAACGTCTACGACACCAGCGGCCGCGAGCAGATGGGCGCCGACCACCAGCGCCGCGTCATCGGCTACTTCACCAGCTGGCGCACCGGCAAGGACGGCACGCCCGCCTACCTGGTGAACAACATCCCCTGGGACAAGGTCACCCACCTCAACTACGCGTTCGCGCACGTCGCCTCGGACAACACGCTGTCCGTGGGCACCGACGGCCCGAACAACGCCTCCACCGGGATGACCTTCCCCGGCGTGGCGGGCGCGGAGATGGACCCGGCGTACTCGTACAAGGGCCACTTCAACCTGCTCAGCAAGTTCAAGAAGCAGTACCCGAACGTCAAGACCATGGTCTCGGTCGGCGGCTGGGCCGAGACCGGCGGCTACTTCGACGACTCGGGCAAGCGGGTCAACTCGGGCGGCTTCTACTCGATGACCGTCAACGCGGACGGGTCGGTCAACCAGGCCGGCATCAACACCTTCGCGGACTCGGCCGTCACCTTCATCAAGAAGTACGGCTTCAACGGCGTCGACCTCGACTACGAGTACCCGACCTCGATGAAGGACGCGGGCAACCCGCTCGACTACAGCATCAGCAACGCCAAGCGCGCCTCCCTGATGAAGGGCTACGCGGCGCTGATGAAGACCATGCGCGAGAAGCTCGACCGGGCCTCCGCCGCCGACGGCAAGTACTACCTGCTGTCGGTCGCCGCCCCGTCCTCGGGCTACCTGCTGCGCGGCATGGAGACCTTCCAGGTCACCCAGTACCTGGACTACGTCAACATCATGTCGTACGACCTGCACGGCGCCTGGAACAAGTACGTCGGCCCGAACGCCGCGCTGTACGACGACGGCAAGGACGCCGAGCTGGCGGCCGCCAACGTGTACGGCACCTCGCAGTACGGCGGCATCGGCTACCTGAACACCGACTGGGCCGTGCACTACTTCCGCGGCGCGATGCCGGCCGGCCGGATCAACCTCGGCGTGCCGTACTACACCCGCGGCTTCCAGAACGTCCAGGGCGGCACCAACGGCCTGTGGGGCACCTCCTCCACCACCAACTGCCCGGCCGGCTCCGGCCTGACCACCTGTGGTGACGGCGCCGTCGGCATCGACAACATCTGGCACGACCTGGACGACAACGGCAAGGAGTCGCCCGCCGGCTCCAACCCGATGTGGCACGCCAAGAACCTGGAAGCGGGCGTCGTCCCGGACTACCTGTCCAAGTACGGCGTGACCGACACCGCGCTCAAGGGCACCTACGCCCGCAACTACAGCTCGTCGCTGGTCGCGCCGTGGCTGTGGAACGCCGACAAGAAGGTCTTCCTGTCGACCGAGGACGACCAGTCGATCGGCGCCAAGGCCGACTACGTGGTCAACCAGGGCGTCGGCGGCGCGATGATCTGGGAGCTGGCCGGCGACTACAAGTGGGACGCCACCGCCAACGGCGGCAAGGGCGAGTACGTCCAGGGCAACACCATGACCTCGCTGCTGTACGACAAGTTCAAGTCGGCCTCGGCGTACGGCGCGACCCGCTCCACCATCGCGCTGCCGCAGCAGACCCTGCCGATCGACGTGTCCTTCACCGACTTCGCGCTGGGCGACAACAACTACCCGATCAACCCGAAGATCCACATCGTCAACAACTCGACCACCACCCTGCCGGGCGGCACCGAGTTCCAGTTCGACTACTCGGTCTCCGCGCCCGGCAACGCCGCCGACCAGTCCGGCTTCGGCTCCAAGGTCATCCGGGCCGACCACACCGGCAGCAACGTCGGCGGTCTGAAGGGCACCTACAACCGCGTCTCGCTGAAGCTGCCCACCTGGCAGACGCTGGCGCCCGGCGCCTCGGTGGACGTCGCCTTCGTCTACTACCTGCCGGTCTCCACCCCCGCCAACTGGACCGTGAACGTCGGCGGCACCCTGTACGGCATCAAGGGCGACTTCACCCGCGGCGCCACCGCGGCCACCGCCTCGCCGTCGGCCAGCGCCTCCGCGTCCGCCTCGCAGTCGGCCTCGCCGTCCGCGTCGGCCAGCGCCTCGGCCTCGCAGTCGGCGTCCCCGTCGGCCTCGGCCTCCGCCTCGCAGTCGGCCTCGCCGTCCGCGTCGGTCACCGCCGGCACCTGCTCGGGCGCCCCGAGCTGGGTCGCGGGCACCGCCTACGCCACCACCACCAAGGTGTCGTGGAAGGGCCACTACTACCAGAACAAGTGGTGGACCACCGGCGAGGACCCCTCGCTGAGCGGCGCCTGGGGCGTCTGGACGGACCTCGGGGCCTGCTGAGGCTGATCCCGAGCCCATGAACGGCGGTGGCGGTCGACCCGGTCGGGGGGTCGGCCGCCACCGCTCCTTTGCGCACCCGCCGGGCTACTGGCCGACCTTGAGGTCCTTCAGCAGCTTGGCGACGTGGCCGGTGGCCCGGACGTTGTAGAGCGCCCGCTCCACCCGGCCCCGCTCGTCCACCACGATCGTCGAGCGGATCACGCCCTGGTAGGTGCGGCCGTAGTTGACCTTCTCGCCGTACGCGCCGTACGCCTCCAGCACCCGGTGCTCCGGGTCGGACAGCAGGGTCACCTTCAGGTCCTCGGCCTCGCGGAACTTCCCGAGCTTCTCCGGCTTGTCCGGCGAGATGCCGATCACGTCGTACCCGGCGCCCGCGAACACCTCCAGGTTGTCGGTGAAGTCGCACGCCTGCTTCGTGCAGCCCGGGGTGAGCGCCGCCGGGTAGAAGTAGACGATCACCCTGCGGCCGAGGTGGTCGGCCAGCGACACCTCCTTGCCGTCGGCGTCGGGCAGGGTGAAGGCGGGGGCGGTGTCGCCGGGCTGCAGGCGCTCGCTCACGATCGGGGCTCTCCTCGGGAGTGGACGGGTGGTCGTGCTGCTGGTTCAACCTACTCCCGTTGGTGGGTGGCGCTGCGCGCGTGCGGCGGCGAGCTGACAGACTGTCCGAGGAGAAGCAGTACCTAGCGGTAACAGAGATGGGGTGGCCCCAGTGGCATCGAGCAAGGACACGTCGGCACCGCGGACGACCGCCCAGATCGAGGCGGACATCGCCGGGAGCAGGGACCGGCTCGCCGCGACCCTCGACGAACTCGCCATGCGCGTCCACCCGGCCACCGTCGCCGCGCAGACCAAGGCCAAGGTCCGGGCCGCGGTCGAGCAGAAGGCCGGGCGGGCGTACGTCGCCGCGAGCGGGGCCGTCGAGCAGGCCCGGTCGAAGTTCGTGGACGAGGAGGGGCGGCTGCGCGCCGAGCGGGTGGTGCCGGCCGCGCTGGTCGGCGTCGGCGTGGTGCTGCTGATCGCCTCGGCCCGGCGGCGGCGCAAGGGCTGACGGCACCTCGCGGCGGGGCCCCGGGCAGGTGCCCGGGGCCCCGCCGCCGTTCCCCGGTCCGGTACGGTCGGGGCGTGAGCGAGAACGACACCCAGAACACGGCCGCCGGCCCCGAGGACGACCGGCACGGGCGGCACGACCGGCTCGGCGAGAAGCTGCCGATCCGGATGCTGCACGACCGGGTGCTGGTGCGGACCGAGAGCGGCGAGGGCGAGCGGCGCTCCACCGGCGGCATCCTGATCCCGGCCACCGCCGAACTGTCGCGGCGCTGCGCGTGGGCCGAGGCGGTGGCCGTCGGCCAGAGCGTCCGGTCCGTCGAACCCGGCGACCGGGTGCTGTACGACCCGGAGGACAAGCTGGAGGTCGAGGTGCGCGGCGCCACCTACGTACTGCTGCGCGAGCGCGACCTGCACGCGGTGGCGGCGGGGCGCTTCGGCGACCTGGAGGGGTCGACGGGCCTGTACCTGTAGGACGACCAGCGGTACGGAACGACGAGAGGGCGCCCGCGGCGGGCCGGTGCACGCCGCAGGCGCCCTCGTCCGTGCCGCACGCGCCCGCTGCCGTGCCTCGGGCGCTCTCGTCCGTGCCTCGGGCGCCGTCGGAAATCAGGTGCGGGCGGGCGGGGGGCGGGCATAGCTTGGTGGGTCGCGTCCACGTGCGGGTGATTGTCGACAAGGAGACAAGTATGCGCGGAGCGGTCTACTTACCGGTGGCCCGGGGGGCGTTCCGGCGCTACTCGACGTACCGGGCGGCGACGCTGGCCGGGACGGTCACCAACACCGTGTTCGGGGTGATCCTGGCGTCCACCATGCTCGCGCTGTGGCGGGCCCGGCCCGGCCTCGGCGGGTACGACGCCGCGCAGGCGGTCACGTACGTCTGGATCAGCCAGGGGCTCCTGGTGACCGTCGCGGTCTGGGGCGGCGGCTTCCAGGACGAGCTGCAGGCCCGCTTCCGCAGCGGGGACATCGCGGTCGACCTGTACCGGCCGGTGGACTTCCAGGGCTGGTGGCTGGCCACCGACCTGGGCCGGGCCGGCTACCAGCTGCTGACCCGGGGCGCGCTGCCGATGCTGGCGGGCGCGGCGCTGTTCGACCTGACCCTGCCGGCCGACCCGCTGGTGTGGGCCGAGTTCCTGCTCGCGGTGGCGCTGGCGGTGCTGGTCAGCTTCGGGCTGCGCTTCCTGGCCACGCTGACCGGCTTCTGGCTGCACGAGTCCGAGGGGGTGCGGGCCGCGATGACGGTGGTGTCGATGTTCTTCTCCGGGATGCTCCTCCCGCTGGCGCTCTTCCCCGGCCTGCTCGGCGAGCTGGCCCGGGTGCTGCCGTTCTCGGCCATGGTGCAGCTGCCCTCCGACGTGCTGCTGCAACGCCGCACCGGCACCGCCCTGTTCGGCCTGTACGGGTTCCAACTCGCCTGGGGCGCCGCCCTGCTGGCCCTCGGCCGGGTCGGGCAGGCGCTCGCGGTGCGCCGGGTGGTGGTCCAGGGTGGCTGAACCCGTCCGGGGCGCGGCGGCGCGCGCGGGCTGGGCGGTGCGCTCCTGGTGGCTGATCACCGGGATGTGGATCCGCTCCACGATGGCCTACCGGGCCTCGTTCGCGCTCTCGCTGGCCGCCAACACGCTGATCACCTTCCTCGACTTCGCGGTGCTGCTGCTGATGTTCGCCCACACCAGGCAGCTGGCCGGCTGGACCCTCGCCGAGACCGGGTTCCTGTACGCCACCTCCTCGGTCGCGCTCGGCGCCGCCAACGTCCTGGTCGGCTCGGTCGGCGGGCTGGGGGAGCGGGTGCGCTCCGGCAGCCTGGACACCATGCTGATCCGGCCCGCCCCCGCGCTGGCCCAGCTCGCCGCCGAACGCTTCTCGCTGCGCCGCCTGGGCCGGCTGCTGCAGGCCTTCGCGGTGCTCGGCTGGTCGCTCACCGCGCTGGACGTGCACTGGACCTGGGACCGCGTCCTGATGGTGCCCGTGCTGCTGCTCTGCGGCACCGTCATCTTCTGCGCGCTGTTCGTCGGCTGCTCCTGCGTGCAGTTCTGGTGGGGCGAGGCCGCCGAACTGCAGAACGCCGTCACCTACGGCGGCGCCACCGTCCTGCAGTACCCGCCCACCGTGTTCGCCAGGGAACTCGTCGCGGGCACCGTCTTCGGCGTGCCGCTGGCCTTCGTCAACTGGCTGCCCGCGCTGCACGTCCTGGGCCGGCCCGACCCGCTCGGGCTGCCCGTCGCCTTCCGGTTCGCCTCGCCGCTGGCCGCCGCGCTGTGCGTGCTGGCGGCCGGGCTCGCCTGGCGGACCGGGCTGCGCGCCTACCGCTCCACCGGAAACTGAGGGAAGGGGAACCATGGCCGTGATCGAGGTCGAGGACGTCCGGCGGAGCTTCACCGTCCGCACCAAGGAGGGCCGCTGGCGCCGCGGGAAGCGCGAGGTGCGGGCCGTCGACGGGCTGACCTTCGCCGTCGAGGAGGGCGAGTGCGTCGGCTACATCGGGCCCAACGGCGCCGGGAAGTCCACCACCGTCAAGATGCTCACCGGCATCCTGGTGCCCAGCGGCGGCCGGCTGCGGGTGGCCGGCGTCGACCCGGCCGCCCGGCGGGCCGAACTCGCCCGCCGGATCGGCGTGGTGTTCGGCCAGCGCACCACCCTGTGGTGGGACCTGCCGCTGCGCGACAGCTACGAACTGGCCCGGCGGATCTACCGGATCCCCGACGCCCGCTACCGGGCCAACCTCGACCGGTGCGTCGAACTCCTGGGCCTCGCCGACCTGCTGGACACCCCCGTGCGGCAGCTCTCGCTCGGCCAGCGGATGCGCGGCGACCTGGCCGCCGCCCTGCTGCACGACCCCAGCGTGCTGTACCTGGACGAGCCCACCATCGGACTGGACACCGTCAGCAAGGCGAAGGTCCGCGAGTTCCTGCGCGAGACCAACCGGGAGCGGCGCACCACCGTGCTGCTCACCACCCACGACCTCACCGACATCGAGCAGCTGTGCGGCCGGGTGATGGTGATCGACCACGGCCGGCTCGTCCTGGACGGCCCGCTGGAGCGGCTGCACGAGATCGGCGGCAGCGAACGCACCCTGGTGGTCGACCTCGCCGAGGCGCACCCGCCGATCGACCTGCCCGGCGTCCGGGTCGTCCGCACCGAGGGCCCGCGCCAGTGGCTGGCCTTCCCGGCCAAGCGGAGCGCCGCCCCGATCGTCGCCGCCGTCGCCGAGCGCTACCCGCTGGTCGACCTGTCGGTGCGCGAACCCGCGATCGAGGACGTCATCGCCCGGATCTACGCCGGCAGCGGCACGGCCACCGCCGCGCCGGTGGCCTGACCCGCCCCGGCCGGCCCGCCTTCACTCGTTCGAGTCAGCACGGTGACCAGTCGGCCGGTACGGGAGTTGACACCTCGTGACCGAGCACGTACCGGACGTCAGCGTGGTGATCGCCGTCCACGACACCATGCCCTACCTCACCGCCTGCCTGGACTCGCTGGTGGGCCAGAGCATCGGGCACCGGCGGATGGAAGTGGTCGCCGTCGACGACGGCTCCAGCGACGGCAGCACCGAGGAGCTGGCCCGCTACGCCGCCGCCCACCCCGGGCTGTTCCGCACCCTGCGGCAGCCCGCGTCCGGGGGCCCCGCCAAGCCCACCAACCGCGGCACCGAACTCGCCCGCGGCCGCTACCTGCTCTACCTCGGGGCCGACGACTGGCTCGGGTCCGAGGCGCTGGAGCGGATGGTCGACGCCGCCGACCGCTGGGACTCCGACGTGCTGATCCCCAAGCAGGTCGGCGAGCACGGCCGGATCGTCCCGCAGGGCATCTTCGACCGGACCGCCGAGCGGGTCGGCTTCACCGACTCCGCGCTGGCCTGGGCGCTCGGCGACACCAAGCTGTTCCGCCGCGACCTGGTCACCAACCACGGCCTGCGCCGCCGCGAGGACCTGGTCATCCACTCCGACCAGCCGTTCACCCTGGGCGCCCTGCTGCACGCCCGCAAGGTCTCCGTCCTCGCCGACTACGACTACTACCACCTGGTGCTGCGCCGGGACCGCTCCAACGTCACCCACCGGGCCGGGCCGATGGACCGGCTGCGCGGCTTCACCGCCGCCCACGAGGTGCTCGACCGGTCCACCCTGCCCGGCCCCGCCCGGGACGCCGTCCGGGCCCGCTACTTCAGCTGGGACGTCCCGCAACTGCTCCAGGCCCCCTTCCTGGACGAGCCGCCCGCCATGCAGCGGCGGATCGTCCAGGAGATCGGCCGGTTCACCGAACGGCACTGCTCGCCCGCCGTGTTCCGCACCCTGCCGGTCCCCGCCCGGCTGCGGCTCGCGCTGGCCCGGCGCGGCGAACTGCTCGCCCTGTGCGACCTGATCGCCTGGGAGCAGGACCACGGCGAGGCCGCCCCCGTCCGGCGCGGCGCCAAGCTCTACGCCGCCTACCCGATGTTCCGCGACCGGCGGCTCGGCCTGCCCGACGCCCTGTTCGAGACCGGCCGCGCCCCCGGCCCGGACGGCTGGCGCCGCCTGGTGCCCGCACCGCTGCGCCGCGCCCGGTGGGCCGTCAAGCGCGCGCTGCGCCGGGCCCGGCGGCACGGCCTGGCCGCCGCCCTGAAGGGGACCGCCCGGTGAGCCCCGAACGGGAGCCGGACGTCCGAGGGTCGGACGTCCGCGTGCTGGACGTCTGCGTGGTGGGCCTCGGCAAGATCGGCCTGCCGCTGGCCGTCCAGTACGCCGGCCGGGGCCACCTGGTCACCGGCGCGGACATCGCCCCCGGCACGGTCGCCGCCGTCAACGCCGGACGGCCGCCCTTCCCGCGCGAGGCCCACCTCGCCGAGCGGCTCGCCGGGGCCGTCGCCGCCGGACGGCTGCGCGCCACCACCGACACCGCCGCCGCCACCGCCGGGGCCGACGCCGTGGTGATCGTCGTCCCGCTGGTCACCGGCCCCGACGGCACCCCGGACTTCGGGCTGCTGGACGCCGCCACCGACGCCGTCGCCGCCGGACTGCGCCCCGGCACCCTGGTCAGCTACGAGACCACCCTGCCGGTGGGCACCGTGCGCGGCCGCTTCGCCCAGCGGCTGGAGGCCGGCTCCGGGCTGGCCGCCGGACGGGACTTCGCGCTGGTGTTCAGCCCCGAACGGGTCCGCACCGGGCGGGTCTTCGCCGACCTGCGGCGCTACCCCAAGCTGGTCGGCGGCATCGACGGGGACTCCACCCGGCGCGGCGCCGAGTTCTACCGGGCGGTGCTCGACTTCGACCCGCGCCCCGACCTGCCGCGCGGCAACGGCGTGTGGGAGCTGTCGAGCGCGGAGGCCGCCGAGTTCGCCAAGCTCGCCGAGACCACCTACCGGGACGTCAACATCGCGCTGGTCAACCAGTTCGCCCGGTACGCGGACCGGGTCGGCGTCGACCTCGCCGAGGTGATCGACGCCTGCAACTCCCAGCCCTACAGCCACCTGCACCGCCCCGGCATCGCGGTCGGCGGCCACTGCATCCCGGTCTACCCCCGGCTCTACCTGTGGAACGACCCGGACGCCACCGTGGTGCGCGCCGCCCGCGAGGCCAACGAGCGGGTCCCGGCGTACGCGGTCGGGCTGCTGGAGGGCGCGCTCGGCCCGCTGGAGGGCGTCGCCGTGACGGTGCTCGGCGCCGCCTACCGGGGCGGGGTCAAGGAGACCGCCTACTCCGGGGTGTTCCCGCTGGTCGAGGCGCTGCGCGCGGCCGGGGCCGAGGTCGGCGTCAGCGACCCGCTCTACCCCCCGGACGAACTGGCCGCGCTCGGCCTGCCGCCCGACCAGGGCAAGCCCGCCGCCGCGCTGGTCGTCCAGGCCGACCACCCCGAGTACCGGGACCTCGGCGCGGCCGACTTCCCCGGCGTCCGGGTGCTGCTCGACGGGCGCCGGGTCACCGACCCGGCCCGCTGGGAGGGCGTGCGGCGGATCGTGCTCGGCGGGGGCGGCTGAGGCGCCGACCGGGCGGGTCCGCGGGGGCGCCGGGCGGACGGATTCGCGGGGTGGCGGCCGTTTCGCCCGCCCGGTGTGCCAGGCTGACGGGGTGAGCACGGACCAGACGGCCCCAGGAGTCAGCTTCACCGCCGCCGACGAGGAGAAGCGGCGCGGTGTGCGGAAGATGAAGAGCGTGGCGACCGGGCTGCTCGCCCTGGCCACGCTGGTGTTCGCCCTCGCCACCTGGGCGAAGGCGTCCGGCGCGGGCGCCTGGGCCGGGTACGTCGCGGCCGCCGCCGAGGCCGGCATGGTCGGCGCGCTCGCCGACTGGTTCGCCGTCACCGCGCTGTTCCGCCGCCCGTTCGGGCTGCCGATCCCGCACACCGCGATCATCCCGACCAAGAAGGACGCCTTCGGCCGCTCGCTCGGCGACTTCGTCGGCGACAACTTCCTGTCCGCCCCGGTGGTCCGGGCCCGGCTGGGCCGGATCGGGGTGGCCCGGCGGCTCGGCGAGTGGCTCTCCGCGCCCGGCAGCGCCGAACGCGTCACCCGGGAGGCCGCCGCCGCGCTGCGCGGCCTGCTCGCGGTGCTCCGCGACGAGGACGTGCAGGCCGTGGTCGCCGAGGCGGTCACCCGGCGGGCCGCCGCCACCTCGGTCGCCGAACCCGCCGGACGGCTGCTCGGCAAGATCGTCGCGGACGGCGGGCACAAGGGCCTGGTCGACCTGGTCGCGGTGCGCGGCCACGACTGGCTGGTCGAGCACCACGGCGAGGTGGTCGCCCGGGTCACCGCCAAGACCCCCGGCTGGACGCCCAAGTTCCTCGACCAGCAGGTCGGCGAACGCGTCTACAAGGAACTGCTGCGCTTCGTCACCGACGTCCGCGACGACCCGGTCCACCCCGCCCGCGGCGCCCTCGACAACTTCCTCGCCGACTTCGCCCAGGAACTCCAGCACGACCCCGCCACCATCGACCGGGTCGAGCGGGCCAAGGCCGACCTGCTGGCCCGTCCCGAGGTGCAGGACCTGATCGCCTCCTCCTGGGCGGCCGTCCGCGCCCTGGTGCTCAACGCCGCCGAGGACGAGGACAGCGAACTGCGCCGCCGCCTCACCGAGGGGCTGCGCGCCCTCGGCCGGCGGCTGGCCACCGACGCGAAGCTCCAGGCGAAGACCGACGGCTGGCTGCTGGACGCCGCCGAGTACGTGGTCTCCACCTACCGGGAGGAGATCACCTCGCTGATCTCCGAGACCGTGGCGGGCTGGGACGCCGCCGACGCCTCCCGCAAGATCGAGGCCAACGTCGGCCGCGACCTGCAGTTCATCCGGATCAACGGCACGGTGGTGGGCGCGCTGGCGGGCCTGCTCATCCACACCGTCAGCACGGCCCTGGGCGGCTGACCGGACCCCGGCCCGGCCCGGCGTCCCCCTCCCGGCGGCAAATTCCGGGTAAAAACTGGCGCCCGCCCGCCGGGTCCGTCCGCCGGGCCGGGGCGGGGGCGCCGACACGGCGCTGACCTGCGGATCCCGGCGGCGGCGCACGGTCGTGACGGGCCGTCAGGACGGGCGACGGGAGCCGGTCCGGGCTGATTCGTCCTGGTGCGGGTACGCCCGGCCGCCTGGACTAGGGTGGGCGACCGATCGGCGTGGCCAGGGGGGTCGAACGCCTGTTTTCCACGGGGGAGTTGACGGACATGACGGTGCGTGCGCGAAAGACCGCTCTGCGGATCGCGGCACTGGGGGCGGCCGCGCTGGTGCTGACGGCCTGCAACGACGACGGGTCCTCGTCCGACCCGGGGCTCTCCGGCGCGTCCGCGCCGCACAGCGCGGCGGCGAGCCCGACCGCGCACGCCAGCCCGACCGGCAAGGGCAAGCTCAAGGAGCCGGAGAAGAACAGCAAGTCCGGCGCGGCGGCGGGCGGGACCAAGGCGGGCGACGCCAAGGCGGCGCAGGCGAAGACGGACCAGCTGGCACTCACCGCCGAAGAATGGGACAACGCCTACGTCAGCAGCGGCGAGGACAACGCCAGCACGGACAACTTCGTGATGAGCGCGTCCTGCGAGTGGGGGTCGGACGGGACCCAGGTCAAGGGCCTGAGCGCCGCGACCTGGCGCTACGTGCAGCAGGACCACGAGAGCGACTCGACGTACGCGATCACCACCGCCGAGCAGTTCACCGCCGCCGCCGACGCGCACCGGGAGATCCAGAAGTTCCGGGACAACGACAAGCGCTGCCCGGACTACAAGGACGCCGACACCGACAGCGGGGCCGGCACCCAGTACAGCGGCGTGCACGCGGGCACGGCGCCCGCGGTGCCCGGCGCCGACGAGGTGTACGTCGAGGAGGGCAAGAACAAGTGGGCCTACGAGGACGGGACGTGGAGCGACTCGCGTGACTTCGTCTACCTGATGGCGCGCAAGGGCACCGTCGTGGTGATGGTGTACATGGACGTCGACCCGCACTTCAACGCCCGGACCAGCAAGGACCAGGCGCGGGACGCCCTGGCGACGCTCGCCACCAAGTGGTGACGGGCCGGGCCGGGCGCGCGGGTTAGCATGCGAGGTCTGTCCGGGTCCGGGTGAAGTAGACGGGAGCGTGCCGTGGTCGAGGGTGTCCAGGGGATCGAGGCGTTCATCGCCGGAATGCCGAAGGCGGAGCTGCACGTGCACCACGTGGGGTCGGCCTCGCCGCGGGTGGTGGCCGAGCTGGCGGCGCGGCACGCCGGTCGCAGCAGGGTCCCGGTGGACCCGCAGGCGCTCGCCGAGTACTTCACCTTCACCGACTTCGCGCACTTCATCGAGGTGTACCTGAGCGTCGTCGACCTGATCCGGGACGCCGAGGACGTCCGGGCGCTGACCTACGGCGTCGCGCAGGACATGGCCCGGCAGAACATCCGGTACGCCGAGCTGACCGTCACCCCGTACTCGTCGGTCAGCCGGGGCATCCCCGACGTCGCCTTCATGGAGGCGATCGAGGACGCCCGGCTGTCCGCCGAGAAGGACCTCGGCATCGTGCTGCGCTGGTGCTTCGACATCCCCGGCGAGGCCGGGCTGGCCTCCGCCGAGGAGACCGCCCGGCTCGCCCTGGACCTGGCCCCCGAGGGGCTGGTCTCGTTCGGGCTCGGTGGCCCCGAGATCGGGGTGCCGCGCCCGCAGTTCAAGCCGTACTTCGACCGGGCCCGGGCGGCCGGACTGCACAGCGTGCCGCACGCGGGCGAGTCGACCGGCCCCGAGACGGTGTGGGACGCGATCCGGGTGCTCGGCGCGGAGCGGATCGGCCACGGCACCCAGTCGGTCAAGGACCCGGCCCTGGTCGACCACCTCGGCGAGCACCGGATCCCGCTGGAGGTCTGCCCGACCTCCAACCTGGCGACCCGGGTGGTCGAGCGGATCGAGGACCACCCCCTCCGGCAGATGGTCGACGCCGGCCTGCTGGTCACCATCAACAGCGACGACCCGCCGATGTTCGGCACCGACCTGAACACCGAGTACGCGGTCGCCGCGAAGCTGCTCGACCTGGACGAGGCCGGGGTCGCGGCGCTGGCCCGGAACGCCGTCGAGGCGTCCTTCCTGGACGCGGCGGGCAAGCGCCGGCTGACCGGCGAGATCGACGCTCACCTGGCGGCCTGGCGGCCCACCGCCTGAGCACCGGCCGCGGCGGCGGCCGGGCGGTGCAGGTACCACCGCTCGGCCGCCGTCCAGGCCGTGGAGGCCAGCAGGTACAGCTGCCCGGCCAGCGGCAGCAGCAGGGCGAACAGCGGGGTGCCGAAGGCCAGCCAGCGCAGCGGCCCGGCGGCTGGCGTGCCGGCGGCGGGCGTGCCCGCGCCCTGCGCGCGGCGGACGTTGAACCAGGCCAGCGCGAGCAGCGCCGCCTCCAGGACGGCGAACACCGCGAACTGCGCCGGGGTGCGGGCCGCCGCGGGGTGGGTGGCGAGCGGGACGCCCGCGAGGGTCGCGTCCAGCAGGTGGCCCGGGGCGCTGGTGAACAGGCGGTACATCACCGAGAAGAACGGCGCCTGCAGCAGCGCGGGCAGCAGCCCGGCGAACGGGCCGGTGCCCGCGGCGCGCTGCAGCGCCAGCAGTTCGCGGTTCAGCCGGGCCGGGTCCTTCGCGTGCCGCTCGCGCAGCCGCGCGACCTGCGGCGCGATCCGGGCCCGGGCCCGTTCGGCCCGGGCCGCGGAACGGGCCAGCGGGTGCAGGGCGGCCCGGACGGCCAGGGTGAACAGGACGATCGCCACCGCGGTGGGCACGGCGGTGGCGAGGGCCGCGACGGCGGCGTGGGCGAGGCGGACGGCGGGGTCGAGGACGCTCAGGACGGACACGGCGGGCTCTCCGGGAGTCGGCGGGGCAGGGCGACGGTGCTCGGAGGGCGGACGCGCGGAGGGGGCGTCCCGGCCCGGTGGGGCGGGGACGGCGGACGGTCGCTCGCGCAGCTCCCCGCGCCCCTGACGGGGACGGCGGGAACGGCGGACTCCCGGCCCCGGTCCGGGGAGCGCGGGGCTCCCGGTTCCGGCGGGGCCGGGGAGGTTCGCGGGACTGCGGAGGCGGACGGGCCCCTCAGGCGGCCGCGGGCAGCCGTCCCGGGGCGCGGGGGCGGGCGCGGCCCGGGGCGTCCGGGTCGCGCGGGCGCAGGTAGGCGGTCCGGTAGGCGCGGCGGCGCAGGACGCCCGCGTGGACGGCCGCCGGGGTGCGGGCACCGGAACGGCGGGCCGCGGTGAGCGTGCCGGCGACGGCGGCGGCGAACAGCAGCAGCGCGGCCGTGGTCAGCGCACCCGGGCCGGTCAGCAGGTCGCCGGTGAGGACCTGGAACAGCGCGAGGAGGAGCGGCGCGACGGGCACGGGGCGGGCCTCCTCGGGGCGGGGTGTTCGGATCCGGCGGTACGACAACGGCCGGACGGGGCCGGGTGGTTCCCGGGGGGCGGGTCGGTGGGTGCGGCGACGGCGGGGCGGGAGCCGGTGGTTACCGGTGCCCGGGGCGGGGACGTGTCAACGTCGGTGCGGGGCGGGGTGGTTGCCGGTGCTTGGGGCGAGTGGGACGCCGACGTCGGTGCGGAGGAAGGTGGTTGCCGGTGCCCGGGGCTGGGTCGTGCCAATGTTGGTGCGGGGCCGGGTGGTTCCGGGGGTGCGGGTCGGTGGGTGCGGCGACGGCGGGGCGGGAGGCGGTGGTTGCCGGTGCCCGGGGTGGGGGCGTGTCAACGTCGGTGCGGGGCCGGGTGGTTCCCGGTGCCTGGGGTGGGTGGGACGCCAACGGGGCTGTGGACAAGGGGTGTTCGCGGTGCCGGGGCCGGATGGTGTGCCAACGGCCGTGCTGCGGCGGGTGTTCACCGCTGTCCGGGGCGAGCGGTGCGTCAATGCCGGTGTCGGCAAGGGCGGTTCGCGGTGCCCGGACCGGGGGTGTGCCGACGGCGGGGCGGGAGCCGGTGGTTACCGGCGTCCGGCCCCGCCGTCGGCGGGTTTCAGGGGAGGCGGACCACGGAGGCCGTCGCGGCGGAGGCGCGGGCGGCCTCCAGGACGGCCAGGGTGGCGACGGCGTCGCGCGGGTCGACCGGGGGCGGGGTGCGGTCGGCCAGCGAGGCGGCGATGCCCGCGTAGTAGGCGGGGTAGTCGCCGGGGTCGGTGGTGACCGGTTCGGCGTCGCCGTCGCTGCCGAGCAGGCCGTACGCGGCCGGGTCGTCGTCGCCCCAGTGGCTCTCCGGTCCGCCCGGGCGGCGGCCGGCCCGCAGGTCGGCCTCCTGCGGGTCCATGCCGAACTTGACGTAGCCGGCGCTGTCGCCGAGGACGCGCAGGCGGGGCCCGGCGAGCGGGGCCAGGGCGCTGGTCCACAGCTGGGAGCGGACGCCGCCGGTGTGGGTGAGGGCGAGGAAGGCGTCGTCGTCGACCACCGCGCCGTCGCGGCGCACGTCGATCTCCGCGTACACCGTCTCGACCGGGCCGAACAGGGTGAGCGCCTGGTCGACCAGGTGGCTGCCGAGGTCGTACAGGGTGCCGCCGACCTCGGCCGGGTCGGCGAGCTCGCGCCAGCCCGGCTTCGGCTTCGGGCGGAAGCGCTCGAAGCGGGACTCGAAGCGGTGCACCCGGCCGAGCCGGCCCTCCTCGATCAGCCGGCGGGCGGTCAGGAAGTCGCCGTCCCAGCGGCGGTTCTGGAACACCGACAGCAGCAGGCCGGACTTCTCGGCGAACTCGCACAGGTCGCGGGCCTCGGCGCTGGTCGCGGCGAGCGGCTTGTCGACCACGGTGGACAGGCCCGCCAGCAGGGCGGTGCGGGCGAGCGGGACGTGGGTGCGGTTGGGGGAGGCGATCACCACCAGGTCGAACCGGTCGGCGTCCTCGAACAGCTGCTCGGGGGTGTCGAGGGCGCGGGCGCCGGGGTGGTCGCGGTGCAACTGGGCGCGGCGGTCGGGGTTGGCGGTGACCACCGCGTCCAGCTGGAGTCCGGGGGTGGTGGCGATCAGCGGGGCGTGGAAGGCGGAACCTGCCAGGCCGTAGCCGATCAGGCCGACGCGGAACGGGGCGGAGGGCGTGCTGCTCATGCCCTCAACTCAACCACCCCGGTCCGCCGGAGCGACGGAGGCCACCCGGTCCGCGAGCCCCGGCCGGTCAGCCGTCGTCCCCGGGGCGGTGCCGGCGCAGCACCGCGCAGGCCGCACCGCCCAGCAGCAGCACCGAGCCCAGCGACAGCAGCACGCCGTCGGTGGTCGCGTCGCCGGTCCGGGCCAGTTCGGAGGAGGACGGCGCGGGCACGGGCGGGGCGGTGGGCGATCCGGACGGGGCCGGGGGCGGGGCGTCGGCGGCGGCGGGCAGCGCGGCCGGGCCGCCGAGCAGGGCGGCGGCGGCCAGCAGGGGCAGGGCGGTGCGGCGGACGGAGGCCATCGAGGGGCTCCCTTGCGTCGTGCGGAGAGAGGGTGTGTCCGGGACGCTAGCCACTCGGAGCGGCCGATCTGACGGTACGTCAGGGTAGTTACGGGCGGCTTAAGGCCGTGTTGAGGAGCCCCGGACCGGGGGCGACGGTCCGGGGCCGGGCGGTCACGCCCGGTTCGCGGACGGGGCGGCGCCGGCGCCCGCGGCCCGGCACGGCGAGGGCCCCCGGCGCGGCGCGCCGGGGGCCCTGCGGGGAGCGGGGTCAGACCAGTTCGACCAGGTCGGCGATCGAGTCGACCACCTGGGTCGGCCGGTACGGGAAGCGGTCGACCTCGGCCGCCTGGGTCAGGCCGGTCAGCACCAGGAAGGTCGACATGCCGGCCTCCATGCCGGAGACGATGTCGGTGTCCATCCGGTCGCCGATCATCGCGCTGTTCTCCGAGTGCGCGCCGATCGCGTTCAGGCCCGCGCGCATCATCAGCGGGTTCGGCTTGCCGACGAAGTACGGCTCCACGCCGGTCGCCTTGGTGATCAGCGCGGCCACCGCGCCGGTCGCGGGCAGCGCGCCCTCGGCGGACGGGCCGGTCTCGTCCGGGTTGGTGGCGATGAACCGGGCGCCGTCGTTGATCAGGCGGACGGCCTTGGTCATCGCCTCGAAGGAGTACGTCCGGGTCTCGCCCAGCACGACGAAGTCCGGGGCGGTGTCGGTCAGCACGTAGCCGACGTCGTGCAGCGCGGTGGTCAGGCCGGCCTCGCCGATCACGTACGCGGTGCCGCCCGGGCGCTGGTCGTCGAGGAACTTCGCGGTGGCCAGCGCGGAGGTCCAGATGTGCTCGGCGGGCACGTCCAGGCCCATCCGGGCCAGGCGGGCGTGCAGGTCGCGCTGGGTGTAGATCGAGTTGTTGGTGAGCACGAGGAAGGGCTTCCCGGACTCACGCAGCCGCTTGATGAAGGCATCGGCCCCGGGGATCGGCACGCCCTCGTGGATGAGGACTCCGTCCATGTCGGTCAGCCAGGTCTCGATGGGCTTGCGGTCTGCCACGTGGGTGTCTCCTTGGTCTTGCACAGGTCGAACGATCTTCGTGATCGCTCCGACCGGACACCACTGGCCGGTCGGGCGCCACAGGCTGCCCCAACGCCGTCAGCCTAGTCGTCCGGGCCGGGCGGACACAGGGGCGTCCGGCGCCGGTGACCGCCCGCCGCCCGCCCGCCCGGACGCCGACGGCGGGCGGCCCGGGACGCCCCGCGCCGCCCGCCGCCCGGACCGGCCCCGCCGTCAGCCCCCGTACGGGCCCCCGCCCGGCGGCTGCTGCGGCGGCTGCGGGGGCTGTACGTAGGGCACGGGCGGTTGCTGCGGGGGCTGCTGTTGCTGCGGCGGCTGCCCGTACGGCGCGGGCGGCTGCTGCGGCAGCGGGGCGTACGGCGCGGTCGGGGCGTACGGCGCGGTCGGGGCGTACGGCGCGGTCGGGGCCGCGTACGGCTGCGGCTGCGGTGCGCCGTACCCGGGCTGGGTTCCGTACGGCGGCGGCGTCCCGAAGGGCGGCGGCTGCGTCCCGTACGGGGGCTGCGGCGCGCCGTACGGCTGCGGGCCGTCCGGCAGCAGCGGTTCGGCGTCGGGGCGGCGCCTGCGGCGGACCAGCAGGACCACCACCACCGCCAGCACCAGGAGGACCGCCACCACGCCGCCGATGACCAGCGGCAGGCTCCCCGGGCCGGACGAGGACTTCTGCGGCGCGGCCGACGGCTCCGGGGCCGCGCCGGGCGAGGCGCTCGCCGCACCGCCGGGGCTCTGGGCGTCCGCGTCGGGGGAGGCGGACGGCGAGGTGGCCACGGTGGGCAGCGGGTTGACGTCCGCCGGGCCGGGGTCGCCGGGGGCGGTCAGCGCGACCTGGGGCCGGACCACGCCGTAGCCGAGGTACTCGTTGCGGTGCTGCGGGTCGCTGGCGGTGTTGATCAGCACCCGCAGCACCTGGTGGGCCGTCCAGTCGGGGTGCGCCGACCAGAGCAGCGCGGCGGAGGCGGAGACCAGCGCGGTGGAGTCGGAGGTGCCGTTGCCCTTGCAGTACCCGGACGGGCCGGTGCACGCGCCGTAGATGTCGGTGGCCGGGGCGGCCAGCACCACCTGCTGGCCGTGCTGCGACTCCTCCCAGAACTTCCCGTCCCGGTCGCTGCCGGACACGCCGACGACGCCGGGCAGGGCGGCCGGGTAGACCAGGGCGTTGCCCTGCTTGCCCTCGTTGCCGACCGAGGCGACCACCAGGGCGCCGCGCTCGATGGCGTGGTTGACGGCCGCCTGGAGCCGGCTGCGGTTGGCGGGGGTGAGCACGTTGGTGCCCTGCGAGACGTTGACGATCTTGGCGCCGTTGTCGGCCGCGTAGACGATGCCCCGGGACAGCTGGTCCACGTACTGGTCCTGGGTCATCGCGGGGTTCATGTCGGAGGTGGTGTTCTTGACCGGGAGGATCTTGACCCCGGGCGCCAGGCCGTAGGCCCCCTTGCCGTTCAGACCCTTGCCGGTGCCGGCGATGTCGCTGGCCGTGTGGGTGCCGTGGCCGATCGGGTCGGACAGCACGCCGCCGGGCAGCCCGCTCAGGTCGGTGCCGGGCAGCAACTGGCCGGCCAGGTCGGGGGCGTCGGCCTGCACCCCGCTGTCGACCAGGCCCACGACGATGCCCTGGCCGGTGCTGGTCTTCCAGATCTCCTCGGCCTGCATGGCGTCCAGGAACCACTCCTGCGCGCGGATCGAGCTCTCCGCCGCCGCGGGCCCCGCCGCCCAGCCCCACAGGACGGCGCCGACCGCCGCCGCGACGGCGAGTCGCCGCCCCCGCCCGGCCCTGCCCAATCGCCGCATCACGCTCTCCTCCGTGCTCGTGTCGCGTCCACCAGGGCCTTCCCGGCACGCGGTGCGGCCCGGCCGGGGAGCAGCCGCCCCGCGGCGGGCCTTCGAACGGACCGTCACTCGATCGCGTCCGGGCCGACCGGCCGGAGCCCCGGCCCGGTCGGGCGTCAACTGCCGCCGGGAGCCCGCCCCCTGACGGCGGCCGCGGCCGCGCTGCCGCCACCGCCCCCGTCCGTGGACGCTCCGAGCAGCGCCGTTCCCCGCCCCGTGGGCCGCGGACGTCCGCTCCCCCCGGGGCCCCGCTCCGGCCCCGCCCAAAGATAGCGGCCCGGCAGGACGCCCGGCAGGGGTGCTCCGCGCCCCCGCCGCCGACGGGCCGGGCGGGCTGTCGGCCCGACTGTGTAGCGTTCACCGCGGCGGGTCCGGGACGGGCCCGCGCAACGGGACGAGCGAGAGCGGCCGCCGTGCGGCGCGGCCGGTGGGAGGTACAACGTGACGGAGCTGGCCGAGACGTCCACGGGCGGCGCGCCGGAACTGCCCGGGTCCTGGCGGGCGGTGCTCGCCGAGGAGACCGGCAAGCCCTACTACGCGCAGCTGACGGAGTTCCTGGCCGCCGAGCGCGCCGAGCACGAGGTGTTCCCGCCCGCCGGGCAGGAGTTCTCCGCGCTGGAGGCCACGCCGTACGAGGACGTCAAGGTGCTGATCCTCGGCCAGGACCCGTACCACGACAACGGCCAGGCGCACGGCATGAGCTTCTCGGTGCTTCCGGGCGTGAAGACCCCGCCGTCGCTGCGCAACATCTACAAGGAGCTCGGCACCGACCTCGGCCTGACCGTGCCCGACAACGGGTACCTGATGCCGTGGGCCGAGCAGGGCGTGCTGCTGCTCAACGCGGTGCTCACGGTGCGCGCGCACGAGGCCAACTCGCACAAGAACAAGGGCTGGGAGAAGTTCACCGACGCGGTGATCAAGGCGGTCAGCGCCCGCGAGGAGCCCTGCGTGTTCGTGCTGTGGGGCGGCTACGCGAAGAAGAAGCTGCCGCTGATCGACACCGAGCGGCACGTGGTGGTGCAGGGCGCGCACCCCTCGCCGCTGTCCGCGAAGCTGTTCCTCGGCAGCAAGCCGTTCTCGCAGATCAACGCGGCGCTGGAGGGCTTCGGCCAGAAGCCGATCGACTGGCAGATCCCGAACATCAAGGGCTGAGCACCACGCGCCGAGGGGCCCGGCCGTCGAACGGCCGGGCCCCTCGGGCCCGTTCGGGGCCGGTGCCCGGGACGCCGTTCTCGGAGTGCGGCACGACGTGGACGCCGGGCGGCAGCCGGCCGGGGACCAGGGTGGGCAGGCCGATGCCGAGGTTGACGTACTGGCCGTCGCGCAGTTCGCGGGCGGCCCGGGCGGCGAGCGCCGCGCGCGGGTCGGGGGCGGCGGCGGTCACCGGGACTCCTCCGGGGCGGCGGCGGGGAAGACGCAGGTGCCGTGCCGGTCGGCGACCTCGGCGTCGCCTTTACCAGGGGAGGGGCTGACTGCCGCACCACCCTCCCGCAGGCCCCGGGGCTTTCCATGGCGGACGGCACCACCGGGCGGGCCCGTTCGGTGTGCCCGCCGCACACTCCCGGCCGCGCGCCGCCGGCTGCGCGAAGGCCGGCACGGCCGGCGGCGGCGAAGGCCGCGCTCCCGACCGAGAGGGTGCCGGGCACCAGCCACTGCTCGATCATCTGGTCGGAGCGCCTGGCGGCGGCACTCGCCTGAGGAAAACAGGGGCCCGGGGAACGGCGGGTCGATGCTGCTGACGGCCGGAGCCCGTCGGAGGTCCGTGCTGCTGCGTGTGGTGAACGGAACCGGAAGCCGATGCGCGCTCCGGCAGTGCACCGCTCGCAGACCGGGCCTCGCCGTTCCCCGAGCCCCTGGCGGTGCTCTCCGCTACGCGCCCAGGAACGCCTGCCAGCCGTCCTTCGGGGCCTGGCCGACGTTGAGGGTGCGGAGCTTGCGGAGGGTGGACTGGTCCTGGGCCTCCAGCCAGTCGACCAGCTGCTTGAAGGAGACCAGGCGGACGTCGGGCTTGTCGGCGATCTGCTTGAGGGTCTCCTCGACGGCGTCCATGTAGATGCCGCCGTTCCACTGCTCGAAGTGGTTGCCGACGAAGAACGGGGCCCGGTTGGTGGTGTAGGCGCGGTTGAAGCCGGCCAGGTACGCGTCGCGGGCCTGGTCGCGCCACTGGCCGTACTTGCCGGGGTCGCCCTTGGTGGAGCCGCCGGACTGGTTGGCGAGGATGTTGTAGTCCATCGACAGGACCTGGAAGCTGTGGCCGGGGAAGGGGATGCCCTGGAGCGGGAAGTCCCAGATCTTGCCGTCCTGGACCTTCTGCGGCCAGATCTGCAGGCCGCCGGGGGAGCTGGCGTCGTACTTCCAGCCGAGCTTCGCGGCGGTCGGCAGCAGGGCCTTCTGGCCCTCCAGGCAGGGGGTGCGGCCGCCGATCAGTTCCTTCTTGTAGTCGAAGGGCAGCGGGTCGACGTCGGTGAAGCCGGTGTTGGTGCGCCACTCGGTGACGAAGGAGACCGCCTGCTGGATCTCGCTCTCCCAGTCCTCCGGGCTCCACTTGTTGACGCCGTTGTGGTCGGAGCGGGTGGAGCAGAAGTGCCCGTTGAAGTGGGTGCCGATCTCGTGGCCGGAGAGCCACGCCTGGCTGATCAGCTTGATGGTGTTGCGGACGGCGTTGTCGGACAGGAAGGGGATGTCCGAGGCGCCGGCCGGGTGCTGCGGCGGGTGGTAGAGGGAGGACTTCTCCTTCGGCAGGGTGTAGATGCCGGAGAGGAAGAAGGTCATGCTCGCCTTGTGCTCGTCGGCGAGCTTGAGGAAGCGGCTGAACTGGCCGTCGTCGGTGGCGCCGGCGCCGTCCCAGGAGAAGACCACGAACTGGGGCGGCGCCTCGCCGGGCTTGAGCTTCTCGACGGCGGGCTGGCGCGGCTGGGTCCCGGTGTCGGCGGTGGAGCCGTCGCCGAGCGGGGTCGCCTTCACCGGGGGCTGCGGCGAACCGGAGCCGCCGCCGGCCGACCGGGCGTCCGAGCCGGGGCGGTTCGCGGAGCCGCCCCCGCTGGAACAGGCCGCGACGGCGCCGAGGGCCGCCGTCGCCGCGGTGGCGGTCAGCACTGTCCTGCGCGAGATGGTGCTCATGGTCTCCCCTGCCACGGTGGGCGCGATACAGAAGGAACTCCGGGTGCCGACGCGCGGTCCCGGAGGTCAACTTCTGGCAAAATCGGACAATTTGACGGTATCGCCATCGCAAGGATGGCACGCCCGAGGGGGCCGGTCCAACGCCGTCCGCCCTCAACCGGTCATCACGCGGTAAAGCTTCGGTCGGCTCCCGGGGAGGGGGTCTTGTTGCCGTCCTGAGACAGAGAACGCCGAGGTCGCGGAGGCGGCCCCCGGTCAGTCGCCCTCGACCAGCACGGCCAGCCGGCGGCGGCGCCGGACCAGCTGCACCACGGCGGAGCTGATCGCGGTGGCGGCCAGGCAGGAGATGGCCAGGCTCAGCCAGGCGGTGTCGAACCAGTGCTGGTTGAGCCAGCCCAGCGAGACGATGTAGGCCGCCCACACCACGGCGGCCACCGCCGACCAGCGCAGGAAGGTCCACGGCCGGTGGTGGGTGGAGTGGCCGACCGCCAGGTCCAGCACCGTCCGTCCGGCCGGGACGAAGCGGGCGATGATCACGATCGCCGCGGCGGCCCGGCTGGTGTGGCGGCCGGTCAGGGCCCGCTGCACCCGCTCGACGCTCTCGGCCAGCCGGGGGCGGCGGGCCAGTCGGCGGTGCACGGCGGGCGCGCCGCGCCGGGCCAGGTTGAGCAGCAGCAGGTCGCCCAGGAAGGAGGCGACGGCGACCCCGGCGGCGAGCAGCAGCGGCGAGCCGCCGACCTGCCCGGTCTTCAGCACGGCCAGGATCACCAGCGTCCCGCTGGGCAGGAAGGGCAGGAAGGCGTCGCCGAGGACCGCGGCCAGTGCCAGCGCGCAGTACCAGGCCGGCCCGATGACGGCGTTCGGATCCACGGTGTCTCTCCCTCCAGCACGCCCGGGGGGAGCAGCTGCAACGGGGGACAACGCTAGCGCGGGCAAAGTTCATGCCATGAAGCACCCCCGTGTGGCATACCGCACACGGCCCGCGGGCACGGCGAGAGCCCCCGGAGCGGGGTAATGCTCCGGGGGCCCGTGGGATCGAACGACGCTGGTCGAGCCCGCCGATCTGTCGCTGGTGCGCGGAGCCGGTACGTGTTCCGCGCTGATCACCAGACTGCCCCATCCCCGGCCGCGCTTCGACCATCGGACCTGGCGACTTCTCGCTGTGGCGTGAAGTCGCCACGCAGCGTGGCCTACTGGCGGCCCGTCAGCGCGGCCCCGGCGGGTCGCGGCCCGCGGGGCGGTCGGCCGGGCCGATGGCCGGGCGGACGGGCGGCGGGAACAGGTCGGCCGGTGCGGGGGTTGTCCTCCCACGAACGCCCGGCACCCGGCCGGGCAGCAGGAGGACGCACCGCATGAGCACCGCACCGGAGCCGACCGCCCCCGAAACCGTCCCGGGCAGCGCCCCCGACGCCGTCCGCGGCCGGGCCGCGGGCCGCGCCCCCGCCCCGCTGTCCATCCTGGACCTGGCCACCGTCGGCGCCGGCCACACCGCGGGCGAGGCGCTCGCCGCCACCACCGAGCTGGCCCGGGCCGCCGAGGGCTGGGGCTACCACCGGTTCTGGGTGGCCGAGCACCACGGCATGCCCGGCGTCGCCTCCTCGGTGCCCGCCGTCCTGCTCGCCCACCTCGGCGCGCACACCACGACGCTGCGCCTCGGCTCCGGCGGGGTGATGCTGCCCAACCACGCCCCGCTGGCGATCGCCGAGCAGTTCGGCCTGCTGGAGGCGCTGCACCCGGGCCGGATCGACCTGGGCCTGGGCCGCGCCCCCGGCACCGACCAGGGCACCGCCCGGGCGCTGCGCCGCGGCCTGGCCGACGGCGCCGAGGACTTCCCGCGCCAGCTCGCCGAACTGCGGCACTTCCTGGACGGCGACTTCCCGCCCGGCCACCCGTACGCCCGGCTGGAGGCGGTGCCCCGCTCGGCCTCCCGCCCGCCGCTGTGGCTGCTCGGCTCCTCCGGCTTCAGCGCCCAGCTGGCCGCCCGGCTCGGCTACCCGTTCGCGTTCGCGCACCACTTCAGCGCCGCCAACACCGTCCCCGCGCTCGACCTGTACCGGGAGGGCTTCACCCCGTCCGAGGTGCTGGAGAAGCCGTACGCGCTGATCGGGGTCAGCGCGGTGGCCGCCGAGAGCCGGGAGCGGGCGCTGTGGCTGGCCCGGTCGGCGGCCCTGGGCATGCTGCGGCTGCGGCAGGGCCGCCCCGGGCCGATCCCGACGCCGGAGGAGGCCGCCTCGCACGCCTACACGCCCGCCGAGGAGGACTTCCTCGACTCCTGGCTGGCGAACGTGGTGCTCGGCACCCCGGCGGAGGTCGCCGAGGGCCTGGAGGCGCTGCGGCGGCGCACCGGGGCGGACGAGCTGATGGTCACCTCGCACATCCACGGGCACGAGAACCGGCTGGCGTCCTACGGCCTGATCGCCGAGGCGTACGGCCTCACGGCCGCGGGCTGAGCGCGTCCAGGACGGCGAGCTGCTCGGTGACCCGCTCGGCGGACCAGGTCCGCACCCAGTCGGCGAAGTCGCCGGTGTAGGCCCGGGGTGCGGACTCGATCCGCATGATCAGCGCCAGGTAGGTCCGGTACAGCGCGAGCCGGGCCCGCCCGGCGTCGTCCACCGCGAAGGCCGGGTCGACCGAGCGGTAGCCGGAGACGAAGTCCTCGTCCAGCTCGGCGGCGCCGAGCGGGTCCAGGCCGACCAGCTCGGCCAGCGGGTCGCCGAAGAAGGCCCGCTCGCCGTCGATCACCCCGGTCAGCTCCCAGGCGCCGTCCGGGCCGGGGGTGAGCAGCAGGTTGCCCTCCCAGGCGTCGAAGTGCACCAGGGCGGGGCGGCGGACCTCCGCCAGGGCGGCCGCGAAGCGCTCCGGCAGGGCGCGCAACTCCTCGACGGGGGCGGGCAGTTCGACGCCGTAGCGGTCGGCGTCGGCGAGCAGCGCGCCGAACATCGCGGCGAACGCGGCGGGCCAGTCGCCGGCCGACAGGCCCGGCTCGGCCTGCGGGTAGCCGTAGCGCTCCCCGGTGGCCCGGGCCACCCCGGCGGCCCAGGCGCCCAGCGAGCGGCGCAGCCGGGCCCGGTCGGCGTCGGTGAGCTGCTCGCGCAGGCTGTCCCAGGTGGTGCCCTCCACGTAGCCGAGCAGCAGCCACTCGCGGGTCCCGGCGTCCCCGTCCGGGTCGTGGTGCAGCACCTGCGGCACGGTCAGCCCGGCGTCCGCGGCCAGCGCGTGGAACAGCCGCTCGGTGCCCAGCAGTCCGCGCTCGTGCGCCAGGCCGGGCGTGCCGGGCGGCGGCGCGCACTTGAGCACCAGCCGCCGCCCGTCGGTGAGTTCGAGCATCCGGGCGGCGTTGTACAGGCCGCCCGACATCGAGACCTCGGAGACCACCTTCACCCCGTCGCCGAGCACCGCGTCCACGCGTTCCATCAGTCCTGATCCCCTCCGCACCGGAAAAGCCCGCGCCTACCGGCGCGGTTGATCACGGAGTATCGCGGCGATCACCTCGGGACCGCCAGGGCGGGCGTAGTACCAGCCCTGGGCGGTGTCGCAGCCGGTCTGCCGCAGCCGTTCGGCCTGGGCGGCGTTCTCGATGCCCTCGGCGGTCACGGTCAGGCCCAGGGCGTGCGCCAACTGCACCATCGCGCCGACGATCTGCTCGTCGGCGGCCCGGCGGCGGCCGTCCGCGCCCGGTGCGGACTCGCGGAACGCCTCGATGAAGGTGGCGTCCAGCTTGAGCGCGTGCACCGGCAGCCGGGACAGGTAGGCCAGGTTGGAGTAGCCGGTGCCGAAGTCGTCGATGGCGATCCGCACGCCCGTGTCGGCGAGCGCCTGCAGGGCCTGCAGCGGGCGGCCGCCGGGGCCGAGCAGCGCGCTCTCGGTGATCTCCAGCTGGAGCAGGTGCGCGGGCAGCCCGGTGCGGGCCAGCACGTCCGCGACGTCGGCGACCACGTCGGAGTCCCAGATCTGCCGGGGCGCCAGGTTCACGCTGACCAGCACCGGCTGCCCGGGGAACTCCGCCAGCCACTGCCGGGCCTGTCGGCAGGACTCCTCCAGCACCCACTTGCCCAGCTGGACGATCGCCCCGGACTCCTCGGCGAGCGGGATGAACCGGTTCGGCGGCAGCAGTCCGTACCGGGGGTGCCGCCAGCGCACCAGCGCCTCCGCGCCGCGCACCGCGCCGTCGGCCAGGCCGACCAGCGGCTGGTACTCGACGACGAACTCGCCGCGCTCCACGGCCGGGCGCAGCGCGGTGGCCAGCTCGTGCCGGGCCAGCTGGTCGGCGCCCCGGTCGCGGTCGTACAGCGTCCAGCGGGCGCGGCCGTCGGACTTCGACCAGTACAGCGTGGAATCGGCGTCGCGGACCAGGTCGGTGGGCGTGGAGCCGCGCACCGGGCGCTCCACCACGCCGATCGACGCGGTGACGGTCAGCCGGTGCCCGGCGACCTCGAAGGGCCGCTCCAGGGCGGCCATCAGGGCGGCGGCCAGCCGGGTCAGCTCCTGGTGCCCGGCGCTGCCGGTGACCAGCACGGCGAACTCGTCGCCGCCCAGCCGGGCCACCAACTGCCGCTGCTCGCGGGCGAAACCGTGCTCCAGCCGGGCGGCGACGGCCACCAGCAGCTGGTCGCCGACGTGGTGGCCGAGGGTCTCGTTGATGGCCGCGAAGCCGTCCAGGTCGACGTAGCACAGCCCGATCCGCTGCTCGCCGGCCGGCGGCACCGGGCCGTCCGGCCCGGCCGGCTTGAACGCGGCCTCCAGCCGCTCGTAGAACAGCGTCCGGTTGGGCAGCCGGGTCAGCGGGTCGTGGGTGGCCTGGTAGACCAGCCGGTCGCCGAGCTGCCGCCGCTCGGTGACGTCCTCGACCATGACCATCGTGTAGTAGGGGTCGCCGGAGCCGTCGCGGATCAGCGAGACGGTGACCCGGCCCCAGACCTCCCGCCCGCCGCGGTGCTTGAGCCGCTTCTCGGCCCGCATCCGGTCGCGCTCGCCGCGCACCAGTTCGCGGTAGCGGCGGCGGGACGGCTCCTCCGGGTCGATGATCTGGTGGATGTGCATGCCCGGGAGCTCGGCGGGCTCGCGGCCCAGCATCGCCGCGAACGCCGGGTTGCCCTCGATCACCAGGTCGTCGCGGTCGATCAGCGCCATGCCGATCCCGGCGTCGGAGAACGCGGCCCGGAACCGGGACTCGCTGGCCCGCAGGGCGGCGGCCAGCCGTTCGGCCTCGGTGTCCGGCGGGGCGCCGCAGACGGCGCACGGGGCGGGGTCGGCGGGTCCGGTTCCCGGGCGCGGCGCTTCGGGCCGCCCACCCCGATGGTGGTGTGCGTCGGCCCCGAGGTTCCGGCCCGGCACGGCACGCTCCCGTCCGCTGCTGCCACTGGTCGCACCGGCCGCCCCTCACGGACGGCGACCGGCCAGGCGGCCCCGCGCCCGCTCGGCGGCCCCGGCCGGTGGCCGGGGAGCAGTCGGCGGCCTCGGGCCACGTCCGCCGATCATAGGCCGCCGGTGTAACTGTCCGCGACCGCCGCCAGGGTGATTGGTGACGGTGATCCCGATATGCCCGTTACATTCGGTGGGAATTCGCCCGGAAGTTGACCGAAGGGTGGGACGGGGGCCCGGCACGGACGACGGAGCCCCCGGTGGCCGCCGTGCGGGCGTCCGCCGGGGGAGTGCGCCGCCCCTCACGCGCGGTGAGCGACCGTGCGCGCAGGGCTGACGGGCCGACCGGGCGTCAGGCCAGGCTCGCCGACAGCGTGATGGTGGTGCCAGACAGCGCCTGGCTCACCGGGCAGTTCGCCTTCGCGTCCTCGGCGGCCTTCACGAAACCGGCCTCGTCCAGGCCCGGCACCGTCCCGACCACGGTCAGGTGGATGCCGGTGATGCCGGTGCCCGGCTGGAAGGTCACGTCCGCCTTGGTCTCCAGCTTGGTGGGCGGGGTGCCGGCGCCGGTCAGGCCGTGCGAGAGCGCCATCGAGAAGCAGGACGAGTGGGCGGCCGCGATCAGCTCCTCCGGGCTGGTCTTGCCGTTCGCCGCCTCGGCCCGGGACGGCCAGGACACCGGGAACTCGCCGACGCCCGAGGAGTCGAGGGTCACCAGGCCCTTGCCGTCGAGCAGGTTGCCCTCCCACTCGGTGTGCGCGGTGCGGGTCGTCGCCACGATCAGGTACCTCCCATGAGAAGCGGACAGCGGTCGAACTGCTGTACCGAAGACCGGACTTCCGGCCCCGGCCCGCCCAGCCTACGGCCCGCGGCGCGCCCCGGTGGGCGAACGCCGCGCGGAGCGCCGCGCTCCGCCCGGGCCGGCCGGGACACCCGTCCGAACGCCGCCTCGCCCGCCGTCCCGCGGCCGTCCCACACGCCGTCCCACATGCCGGAACGGGCCGGTAATCAGGGCGTACGCCGCCTGCCCGCCCTGTTAGATTGGCCGTTCGCCACGCCCGAGCGACCACCCGTAATCCCGCATCGGAGCCATCCCACATGACGGACCAGCCCACTCCCTCCCCGGCGGGGATCGACGACGCCGTGCGGGCCGAGCTGACCCGCCTGCGCGAGTCCATCGACAACATCGACGCCGCCGTCGTCCACATGCTCGCCGAGCGCTTCAAGGCCACCCAGCAGGTCGGCCGGCTCAAGGCCGAGCACCAGCTGCCGCCCGCCGACCCGGCCCGCGAGCGCCGGCAGATCGACCGCCTGCGCGAACTCGCCATCAGCGCCCACCTCGACCCGGTGTTCGCCGAGAAGTTCCTCAACTTCATCATCGCCGAGGTGATCAGGCACCACGAGGCCATCGCCAAGGAGGCCTGATCCGCCCGCCCGCCCGGGTGGGCCCGGCCGCCCGGGGTGTCTGCTCCGGGTAAGGACCGGATTTCGCGCTGCCCCCCGCTCGGGTTAGCGTGCTGTCCTTGCCAAGGAGGCGGTGTCGGTGTCGGTGGCGGTGACCGAGGAACCCACCCAGGAACGACGTCCGCGCAGGCGGCGGCCCTGGTACGTGGAACTGCCCGTGATGATCACGATCGGCCTGCTCATCGCCGTGCTGATCAAGACCTGCCTGTTCCAGATGTTCTCCATCCCGTCCGGCTCGATGGAGAACACCCTCCAGGTCGGCGACCGGGTCGCGGTCAACAAGCTCGCCACCCTCACCGGTTGGGAGCCGGAACCCGGCGAACCCGTGGTGTTCAAGGACCCGGGCGGCTGGCTGCCGCCCGCCCCGCAGAGCGGCAACGCCTTCACCCGCACCGTCCACTCCGGCCTCAGCGCCGTCGGCCTGCTGCCCCCCGGCGACGACTACCTGGTCAAGCGGGTCATCGCGGTCGGCGGCCAGACCGTCGCCTGCCACGGCAGCACGCTCACCGTCGACGGCGCGACCGTCGCCGAGCCCTACCTGCACCCCGGTGACGACTCCTGCGCCGGCATCGACTTCGGCCCGCTCACCGTCCCCGCCGACCACGTCTGGGTCGAGGGCGACCACCGCAGCGACTCCGCCGACTCCCGCTACCACCGGGACGGACCGGACGGCGGCGCGGTCCCCGTCGCCGACCTGGTCGGACCCGCCAGCGCCGTGGTCTGGCCGCTCGACCACTTCACCTGGTTCGGCTGGAGCGGGCACTGAGCCGACGGCCCGGTCGGGCCGCGACGCCGCAGCCGCACCGCGCGACCCGCCGCGTACGATGACCGGGTGTTCATCCTCGAACTGACCTACACCGCCCCGCTGGAGCGCGTCGAAGCGCTGCTGCCCGCCCACCTGGCCTGGCTGGAGCAGCACTACGCGGCCGGCACCTTCCTCGCCTCCGGCCGCAAGGTGCCCCGGGACGGCGGGGTGATCCTCGCGGTGGCCGCCGACCGCGCCGCCGTCGAGGCGGTCGCCGCCACCGACCCGTTCGTCCCGGGAGGCGTCGCCGACTACCGGATCACCGAGTTCGTCGCCACCACCGTGGCCCCCGTCCTCGCCGCCCACCGCGAGACGCTGCCCTCCTGAGGCCGGTCCCGGGCGGGCGGCGCCGTCGGGCTCACTCCGGCTGCACCACCTGCAGGGCCCAGCCGAGCGGGGCGCCGCCGGCGTCGACGTACACGGAGAAGGAGCCCCGGACCACGCCCGGCGCCATGGTCACGGACCCCACGCCGACGGTGTCCACCGGGCAGTCCACGGTGAACGCGGCGACCTCGGCCTGCTGCGACTCCATCGTCACCCGCACCGTGCCGCCGCCCTCGCAGGCCACCGTCAGCACGGTCGGCAGGCTCGTCCACGCCCCGCCCGACACCAGGCCGCCGTCCCCGACCCGGCCGTCCACCCAGACCAGGCCGTCCGGTCCGGGGTAGGGCAGCGAGACGCCGTCGGCCGCCGCGGCCGGCCCCGCGCCGAGACCGGTCACCGCGCACACTGCCAGGGCCGCCGCCCCCAGGGTCCTCGCACACCTCATGGCTGTTCCTCCCGTGGTCGCTGTCGGTACCCGACCCATCCTGACCGGGTCCACCGGGAGGCACCTGAGTACGGGTACTCAACCGGCCGTCCGCCCGGTCGGCTACCCCCGACCCGCCGACTGGGCCGCGAACGCGCCCGCCAGGACGAGTGTGCCGCCGGCCAGTTGCGGGGCGCCGAGGTGCTCGCCGAGCAGGAACCAGGCGAGCACGGTGGCGACCACCGCCTCCAGGTTGGCGACCACGCCCGCGACCGGCGGGGAGAGGTGCCGGACGGCCACCACGCCGGTCAGGTAGGCCAGGACGGTGGCCACCAGCACCATCCACAGGGCGGGGACGAGCGCGGGCAGCCGGTGGCCGTCCATGGTGACGGAGCCGCCGAGCAGCGACCAGTCCGCCTCCCAGGGCCGGGCGAACGCGGTGAGCAGCACCGCGCCGACCAGCAGGCCGTGGGCGGACAGCGCCAGCGGGGCGAGCGGGCGCTCGCCGCGGCGGCCGGCGTCGGCGAGCACGAAGTAGCCGACCTGGCAGCAGGCCGCGCCCAGCGCGAACAGCACGCCCGGGGCGTCGAAGGACAGGCCGTTCCAGACCTCGACCACGCAGGCCAGCCCGGCCACCGCGACGGCCGCCCCGGCCGTCGCCCGCCGGGAGACCGGCCGCCGCTGGACCAGCCGGACGTAGGCGATCAGCAGCGGCGGGCCCAGGTACTCGATCAGGAGGGCGACCCCGACCGGGATCCGCGAGATCGCCGCGAAGTAGCACGCCTGCACGCCCGCCACCGCCAGCAGGCCGAAGCCGAGCAGCACCCCGGGCCGCTGCCGCACCGCGTCCCGGTGCCGCCAGGCCACCGGCAGCAGCACCAGCGCGGCCCCGGCGACCCGCAGCCACACGGTGTGGGCGGGGGAGAGCCCGGCCTCGATCAGCGGCTTGGCGGCCGTGCCCGACCCCCCGAAGGCGACCGCCGACACCAGCGCCAGCCCCAGCCCGAGCGGAGCGGCCCGCCGGCCGGCCGCGGCCGGTGCGGGAGCCGGTGCCGGGGCCGGCGGGGCGTCGACGGGAACGGCGGAGGGGTCCGGGCTGCTGCGCATCGCCGCATTGTGCCAGCCCGGACCCCTCCGCCGTAAGGCGCGAACCCGCGGTTCGCTACTGGTCGCCGAGCAGCCCCCCGGCCCCGCCGATGCCCGGCGCGGCACTGCCCGCCGGAGTGCGGCTGGCCCCGCCGCTGGGCCGGGCGGACGGGGTGCGCGAGGGCTGCCGCTCGTCCTCGCCGGTGCCGGCGCCGGTGCTGGCGCTGCCGCTGGGCCGGGGGGTGGCCGAACGGGAGGGCCGGACGTCCTCGGCGGACGGGGACGGCGAGGCGCTGGCGCCGTCCGTCGGGGACGGGCTGTCGCTGGGCGACGCGGAGGGGCTCGGCGTGCTGGACGGGGTGCTCGCGGCCGGGGCCCGGGTCGGCCCGGCGAAGTCGCTGACCGGCTGCCCGGCCAGTGCCGCCTTCATGTACGCCGTCCAGATCTGCGCCGGGTACTTGCCGCCCGCCGCGCTGCCGGTGCCGCCGACGCCGTCCAGGCTGACCTGCTTGCCGGTGCTCGGCTCCTGCCCGAACAGGCCGACCACGGTGACCAGTTCGGGGGTGTACCCGGCGAACCAGACCGACCGGGACTCGTCCGTGGTGCCGGTCTTGCCCGCGGCCGGGCGGTTCAGCGCGGCGGCCCGGTAGCCGGTGCCGCCCTGGTCGTCGATGACGCCCTGGAGGATCGCGGTGGTGGACCGGGCGGCGTCCTTGGAGATCGCCTGGGTCGCCCTGTGCTCGGGCAGCGCGACCTGCTCGCCGCCCAGCTCCAGGCCCTTCACCAGCCACGGGGTGATCTGCTGCCCGTCGTTGTCCAGGGTGGCGTACACCCCGGCCAGGTCCAGCGCGCTCGGCGTGGACGTGCCCAGCGGGATCGAGGCGAGCGCCTTGAGGTCCGGCGTGTCCTCGGGCAGGCCGAGCGCCACCGCGGTGGCGCGGACCTTCTCCAGCCCGGTGTCCTGGGCGAGCTGCGCGAACACCGAGTTCACCGACCAGTCGGTGGCCTGCTGCAGGGTGATCTGTCCGTACGAGTGCTCGCCCTCGTTCGGCGGCGCGTACGGGGTGCCCTTCGCGCCGCGCACCGGCCGCCGGTTGGTGCCGTCGTACACGGTGCCGGCGGTGATCCGCTCGCCGGACTGGGTGCGCGCCCCGGAGTCCAGGGCGGCCGCCAGCGCGATCGCCTTGAAGGTGGAGCCCGCCTGGTAGTCGGTGCGGGTGGCGTTGTCGATCCAGTGCTTGGTGGCGTCCGAGCCGCCGTACAGCGCCAGCACCTGCCCGGTCTTCGGGTCCACCGACACCGCGCCGGCCTGCGCCGCCGCGTCGACCTTGCGGCTGTCCGGCTTGAGGTTGGCGGTCAGCTGGGCCTGCACCGCGTCCTGCAGCTGCTGCTGCTTCTTCGAGTCGACGGTCAGCGTGATGGTGTAGCCGCCCTGGGCGAGCTGCGCGTCCGAGACGATGCCCCGGTCGGTGAGGTACGAGGTCGCCGCGGCCACCAGGTACCCGGCCTGCCCGGACAGGCCGGGCGCGGACTTCGGCGCCAGCACCTCCGGGAAGGCGGTCTGCTGCCGCTCCTCGGCGCCCAGCCACTTCTTCGCGACCATGCCGTCCAGCACGTAGTTCCAGCGCGCCATCGCCCGCTGCTTGCCGGCCTCGCTCGCCGAGGACACGTCGAAGGCGCTCGGCGCGTTCAGCAGCGTCGCCAGGTAGGCGCCCTGCGCGGCGGTCAGCTGGCTCGCGTCCACCCCGAAGTACGCCTGCGCGGCGGCCTGGATGCCGTACGCGCCGCGCCCGTAGTACGAGGTGTTCAGGTAGGAGGAGAGGATCTCGTCCTTGCTCAGGGTCGCGTCGACCTTGATCGCGATGAAGACCTCCTTCACCTTCCGGCTGACCGTCTGCTTCTGGTTGAGGTAGGCGTTCTTCACGTACTGCTGGGTGATCGTCGAACCGCCCTGGGTGCTGCCGCCGGACGCGGTGTTGAACGCGGCCCGGGCCATGCCCTTGAGGTTGACCGCGCCCTCCGAGTAGAAGTTGCGGTCCTCGGCGGCCAGCGCGGCGTGCTGCGCCTCGGGGGAGACCTTGTCCAGGGCGACGTTCTGCCGGTTGGTCTGGCCGGTGCGGGCCAGCACCGAGCCGTCCGAGTACAGCCAGGTGTTGGACTGGGCGGTGGCGGTGGCGTGCGCGTCCGGCACCTTCACCAGGGCGATGCCCAGGGCGAACAGCCCGACCCCCAGCAGCAGGGACGCGGCCAGCCCGAGCAGCGTGATGCGCCAGGTGGGTATCAGCCGGCGCCAGCCGGTCCGCTTCTTCCGTTCACGGGGCTTTCGAGGCAACGGAGACCTTCCCGCAGGCCCCGGACGGGCTGCTCGCTCGGGCGACGGCGTGAACCTCGCCAGCCTGACTGATCGACTTGTCAGATGTTAGGGACCTATGTCCCATTTCTCCTAAGACGATCTTTAAATCCCCCTTAGCTTCACCTCCTCCCCTCTGCTCAACGAGCGTGCCGTGCAAGGGACATGGCGACCGGGCCGGGAAACGCGAAAGGCCCCCCGGTGAAGGGGGGCCTTTCGCTGTCTGTGCGCCGCCAGGGACTCGAACCCCGGACCCGCTGATTAAGAGTCAGCTGCTCTAACCAACTGAGCTAGCGGCGCCTGTCTGACGAGGAGAACACTACACGCTCCCCGACCTGCGGTGAAACCGGCTTCTCCGGATCGAAACCCGGAACCCCGGAGAAAATCACGGGAAACGCCGAGAGCCTCCCCGGAGGGAGGCTCTCGACCGTCTGTGCGCCGCCAGGGACTCGAACCCCGGACCCGCTGATTAAGAGTCAGCTGCTCTAACCAACTGAGCTAGCGGCGCCTGCTGACCCGGGAAACACTACACGCCCCGGCCCGTCCGCCGAAATCGTGACGGGCCGGACACGCAGGGTCGCTCAGCGCGGCGGCGGCAGCCGGTTCAGGAACACCTGGAACGCGGTCGGCTTCACCGCGTTCGCCCCGTCGAACGGGTAGTTCATCTCCTTGATCGCGATCAGCGACAGCGCGATCAGCCCGGCCAGGCTGAGCACCATCACCAGGTGCGCCCAGGTGTTGGAGAGGCCGAACAGGAAGGTGAAGGCGATCGTGACGATCGCGCCGGCCACCAGCGACGCCCACAGCAGCGGCGGCACGCAGTCGGCGATCAGGTTCAGCCGGGCCCGGCGCTTGCTGGCCAGGCCGTCCACGTGCTGGATCACGTTCTGGTAGATCGCCGACTGCTGGTCGCCCTGCGGGTCGAAGGCGAGCGCGCTCTCGCGGATCTTGTACATCAGCGCGGTCGCCGTCGGGTCGCTGTGGTGGTCGGCCATCTCCGCCCACTCGGTGTTCACCACGGCGTGCGCGTAGTCCAGCGTCAGCCCCTCCAGCACCGCGCCCTGCGGCAGCGGCATCTGCCGGGCCATCCAGTACACCCCGGCCAGCTCGTCCGCCTCGTCGAAGGTGGTGGCCTTCGCGGTCGAGGTGTTCTCCCAGGCCGCGATCACCACGAACGCCACCAGCACCGCGTAGAACGCGCCCACCGCGGCGAAGATGAACCCGGCCACGTCGTTGCAGTTCTCCCGGGCCGGGACGGAGGCGTACTTCTGCACCAGCAGCATCCCCGCCGCGGTGCACGCCAGTGTGCCGACCAAGATCACGACGTCGACCCAGTTCACGTCCGCCCCCACTGCTCTCGGTGCACGACTGTACGCATACGGTCATCACACCGTGCGGGGGCGGGCGGCGGCGAGCCGGGCTAGCCCGACCGGCCGTGCGAATGTCGTGGCCCTGTCAATCGACGGGGTGCAGCCGGACCGGCCACACCGGCAGCGCCCGGGACGGGTCGTCCAGGCAGGTGCCGGTGCGCAGGTCGAACAGGCGCTTGTGCAGGGGCGAGGAGACGGTGGGTGCGCCGTCCACGCTGCCGGTGATGCCGTCGGCGATCACCCAGGCGTCGGCGAACGGGTCCCGGTTGCCGACCGCGAGCAGTTCGCCGGACGCGGTGCGGAACACCGCGGCCTGGTCGCCGCCGGGCAGCAGCACGGCGGTGCCGGTGTCGGGCTCCAGTTCCAGTTCGCGGGCGTCGCAGACGGCGATCCAGCGGCCGTCCGGCGTGCCCAGTTCGACGGTACGGGGCGGGTCGGTGCGGTGCATGGCGGCGGCGCTCCCCTCGGCGTGGGCGAGTGGGCTCTCCTTGTCCGAACGGTACGCCCGGGGTCCGGGCACGGGGCAGGGCGGGAAGGACCCGATCCGGCAGGACGTTCGTCCCGCCGGCCGGACCGTCCGTGGTGCGGGGCGCCGGCCGGACGCCGGGCGGCGCTGTCGGGCAGCGCGGTGATCACGAGGAGTTCGGGTCCTGCGGTCCACGGGAGCCGGTCCCGTGTCCACCCTCGTCCTTGACCTTCCGCGTTGCCCGCGAAGCGCCCTCGTCGTCCGTCCATCCGTGAAGGAATCTATCGGTCCAATTCGGACAGACAGGACAATCAACGCAACACGCGCCGAAGTAGCCCAAGTTGTCACCCGGATCGCGCACTGCGGCGTCAACTCTGCCTGACGATTAATCAAATCGGGTGGAACCAGGACAATCGGCGTGCCGCACACGGTCCGTGCGCGGCACGCCCCCGGCTGCCAGGATCCCCGGTGACCAACTCCCCGCCCCCGCCCGCCCCGCCGCGCGCGGCCCGCCCCCGAAGGCAGAGTGATGAGCACCGCCCCCGACCCCTACCGCCCGGTCCGCCGGATGCTGGCCCGCGACCGGGGCGAGTCCCACCGGGTCTCCACCCCGCTCGAATTGTTCTTCGACCTGTGCTTCGTGGTGGCCATCTCCCAGGCGGGCCGGGAACTGGCCCACGCCCTCGCCGAGGGCCGCCTCGCCCACGCGCTCACCGGCTACGCGATGTCCTTCTTCGCGATCTGGTGGGCGTGAACCAACGCAGCAACACGTTACCTTGCAGGTCCGGACGGGTGCTATCAGCAGACAAGAGAAGCCCCGCCCGGCGGCCACAGGGGTTGCCGTCGAACGGGGCGGGGTGGGGCGGAGGGGATCAGCGTAGAGCGGCCAGCACCCGGGCCCTCAGCGTCTCGTCAGCGATGGTGTCCGCGTCGCGCCAGGCGTAGCCGCTGACCTCCTCTTCTTGCAGGGTCACGGCGCTGTGCTCGGCGGTGCGGAAGAGGAACCGGAAGTCGATGTGCTGGTGTGCGGGCTCGCCCTTGGCATCGTTGGCCGGGATGGGGTGCACGTCGATGTGCACGGGGGCGGTGCCCACCAGCGTGATGCCCTCGGGGCTGACGCCGGTCTCCTCGGTCAGCTCACGGAGAGCGGCCCCGGACAGGGTGGTGTCCTCCGGCTCCAGGTGCCCGCCGGGGGTGAGCCACTTGTCCAATGCCACGTGGTGGATGAACAGCGCCTTGCCGTCCCGGTCCACCAGGACGGCCCCGGCGGTGGCGTGTCCCCGGAACTCCTTGCGGCTGGTCACGTCCGCCCCGTCGTCCACCAGGGCGAGTACGGCCGACAGCTCCGGCTTCTCCTCGGGGTGGGCGTCCAGGTAGGTCGTGACGGTCTCGCTGACGTGCTGTGCCGTGATGGGCATCGGATCACCTGTTGTAGTAGTCGAGCCAGGTAGCGGCGATGGCTGCCCGGTCGTCGCCGGGCACTTCGTGCATGGTGGCGTCGAGGTCCCGCCGGGCGAGCAGTCGCACGCCTGCCAGGATCTCAGCCTGTACGAGGTAGATGAACGGCCCAACTGACGCGCCGTGAAGGAAGTTGACGGCGTTTCCGTTGTTGAGCAGGTAGAAGTAGTGGCCCGTCGTGCTGTACCGGGTGACGTTCTCCCCGGAGCTGCTGCGGGTGTAGCCGTCCGGCAGCCCGTCCAACTCCAACTCGTCCTCGCTGCTGGTGACCGTGGCGACGTAGGCCCCGTTCCGCAGGTTCGGGAAGTCCTCCCCCTTGAGCGCGAGCGCCCCCGTGGCGCACAGGACGAGTCCGGCGGCGGCTATCGCCCGCTCCCGGTCCCGGGCCACCCCGAAGCCCTGGGAGAGCGCCTGAGCGCGCCGCACGGGGTCAATGTCGTACACGGTGACGTGCACACCCTTCGCGTGCAGCAGGCGGGCGATGCTGGACCCCAACTTCCCGAACCCGATCACCAGCGCCGGACGGCCGTGCAGGATGTCCCCCCGGCCCCGCAACAGGGCCTCGGTGGAGAACACGACGGACTGACCGACAAGGAAGTCCTCGGGGTCCTTGAGCGGCGAGCGGGCCACCGACACGACGGGGCACGGCAGCTTGTCCCGCTCGGCGTACCGCTTGTGACCGTTCTCGGTGTCCTCCACCACCCCGAGGACGGTCCCGGAGAACCGGTCGCAGAGCGCGTCGAGCACCGGAGCGAAGTAGCCGCCGACGTCCAGCAGCACCACGTCTTCACCGGCCGCCCGGGTCTCCAGATAGGTCACCGCCGTATCCGGGTCGGCGAACAGCTCACGCGACAACTCGTCGCAGGGAAAGCCCTGTTCGACCTCTCGGCGCGCTGCGGCGTCGATCGACTTCGGCTTGGGCAGGACCGCCCGGAGGCTGGACACGGTGCCGACCGCCCGCACGAACGACGGGCGCTCCGGCAGCAGGTGCGTCACCAGCAGCGAGGACGGGAGAACCGGAGGCGTGAACCGCCGCGCGATCTTCCCGAAGTAGGTGTCCAGTCGTGCGCGCTCTGAGGTCTCCACGGAGACTCCCCTCCCTTGTGCTTGCACTGGAACCCGTCCCGGCCGAAACCTTCCCCAGGCGGCCGGGACGGGGGTCTGTCGGCCCCGTCAGTGACGGGGGTGGTTGGCCTCACGCACCCGGGCCAGCAGCACCGCCCGGCGCTGGCGTTCCTCCGGGGTCAGGGGCACTTCGGCGTGTTCCTCCGGGGTGAGGACCGGGCGGGGCCCAGAGGGCCGCTCAGGCGGCCACGGGCGGGCTCTGATCCACTCGAACGGGTCCACGGGCTCGGTACCCCCGATGGGGCCCTGTGTGGCTGTCTGTGGGCCGTCCTGGCGGTCACTCATCCGGGCCTGCCTCCGAGTTCGTGCACTCGCCGTCGTCGGCGTGCTGCTGTCGCCACCGGACCAGGTGCCGCGCGATGGTGGGGTTCGTATCGGCCGGGTACTGCGCTGCGACCCCGTCGAAATAGGCGCACCCAAGGCAGGAGTTCTCCGGCGCACTGACAGCCGTAGTGAGCGCCTCGGGCAGCATCACGCCACGCTCTTGTCAGGGCACGTGTCTGCACCGCAGGTGCAGGCGGGCCACTCGCGCAGAACGCCATCCCCGACCACCCGGGCCGATACCTCGGCGTCGTAGTCGCTGGGCTCCCCGCTATGGGCCACAACCTTGCGGCGCTCGGCCTTGTACTCAGCGAACGACTGAGTCCCCCTGCTCCCGTCTACTGCTGCCATGTGGTCGCTCCCTTGGCTCTCAACGAGGCGTCAGGAGAACGACGTTAGGGATCGGCGCGGGGCGGGCTCCACCGTCTTGCACCGTCTTGCACGGCATCACTCAAGTGCAGCAATGGCCTTATTGATCAACTCGCGCGCAGCAGCGCCGTAAACAGCCATGCTCGCCAACTCACGAAAGGCTTTGTCATAAGCCGAAATCTCGCTTGGCGCTGTGATATTGACAATCGCCGACAAAAGCTCCGTGGTGACCTGCTTGTCATCGAATACGAGGAATGCCTCCAGGGGCCAAATTCGACGCTCGGCAGAAAACGGAATCACCCCGAAGCTAACTCTCGGTAGACCCATCACGTCCAGCATGGTTCGCAACTGTCCGACCATGGCATCTCTGTCGCCCACCTTGTAACGAAGGACGGTCTCCTCAAGCAGAATTGCGTAGCGGTGATCGCCTTCGTAGAGGAACCGCGACCGCGCAAGCCGAGACTCTACGGCTTCGTCAACATCGTTCGGCGTACCCTGAAACCTAGTGATCGAGGACATTAGGGCGTGCGCATATTCCCGTGTCTGAATCAGCCCAGGGGCGACGTTTGAGCAATATATGCGACACAAGCGAGTCCGCTCAAACAAGGGAATGATCTCTTCTTGTGAGCGGCGCATTCCGCTGCGATGGACCCGCCGCCATTCCAAGTACATTGAATCTGCCGCCCGGTTGGCAGCGATTAGGTCGGCAGCCTGATTGTCCGCATCGCATGCCGTACACCAAGCCCGAATGTCGGCATCCGAGGGAGGCGTCTTCGCATTCTCAATCCGGCTGGATTTTGAATCGCTCCACCCGCACCGGATAGCTAGCTCATGCCCGGAGATTCCGGCGTCTAGACGAAGCTCCTTGAGTCGCTTCGCTACAGCCTCTCGGGCTGCCTGAGCGCTGGAGGATGGGGAGAGAACCATGGGCTAGCTATCCGATGAGTGAGTTAGACGGTGAACTGGTCGTGAGGCGTGGCGCGCTCCCAGACGGCTTCGAATGCCGCTTCGAGCTCGTAACAAGATCTTGCGCGCCAGCAAGCTGCGGTGAGTGCGACGATTCGTTGCTGTTGCTGTTGCTGTTGCTGTTGCTGTTGATGGCGTTGG
>NZ_BAAANS010000009.1:0-180516 GCF_039529925.1 Kitasatospora saccharophila
ACTGCACGGCACGAAAGCGGTGACACCGTCCCCGGCAGGGTGACACCTGATCGAAGGAATCTGCCGTCGCAGAACTCAAAGTTGTCCAGATAAGTGAGGAAGACGCGCTCGCGGCGGTGAGGGGCTCCGACGGCGCTTGCGGGTAGCACCTGCCAGCGCGCATCGTACCCGCGGAGGGCCAGGTCTCCGAGAACGGCACCGAGTGCCCGCAGAGGATGTTCATCTCCGGCTTCTCCCAGACACCACGGGCAGAATTCCACGTCGCCATCGGCTGACGGGGCATGGGCGGAGGTGGACAGGAGCCCGCGGACGTTTTCAAGAACCACCAAGCAGGGTCGGAGAGTTGATATGGCGCGGGCGATGGTGTGCCAGAGGCCGGAGCGGGTGCCCTCGGCCAGGCCGCGCCGGTTGCCCGCGACGCTGACGTCGGTGCAGGGGAAGCCGGCGGCCAGCACGCACACCGGCTCGACGGTGCGGAAGTCGACCGTGGTGATGTCGCCCAGGTTCGGGACGCCCGGCCAGTGGGCTTCCAGGATCGCGGCGGCGGCCGGGGCTGGGTCGGCGTGCCAGGCGATGCTGCCGCCCAGGACGGCCTGGACGCCCAGGTCCAGGCCGCCGTAGCCGGAGCACAGGGACCCGATCCGCGGGCCCGGCGGGTCGGCGCTCATCGGGACCGCCCCGGGGCCGCGCTCTGCTCTGCCGGGGCTGCTGTCTGCGGTGCCGTGCCCGGCAACACGATCCTCGGGGGTTTGGCCCTGGCGCGGGCCGCGCTGGCGGCCTTCGCGCCGGCTGGACGGGAGCCGAGGGTGCGCAGGACGTCCGGCTCGAAGCCCGACAGGTTGCGCGCGACGCGGAAGGTGGCGCTGGCGGCTTCCTCGATGACGGTGTGGGCGTCGGTCAGCGCGGTGCGGAAGAGGGCCAGTTCCTCGGCGGTGGCGCCCTGCTTGCGGTTCTCGATCTGGACGGCGGCGACCAGGGTCGGCGCGGCGAACAGGTGCGCGCGGGCGACCAGCGTCGCGGCCCAGGCGTAGGCGACGCTGGCCCGCTGGTGGGCGACGGCGTCGACGGAGTCGCGGTCGGCGCCTTGCTGTGGCGGGTCGCTCTCGCCGTGCAGGTGGTCGTGGAGCTGGACGAAGCCGTGCAGGTGGCTGCTGACGGTGCTGGACGGGGGGATGGTGGGGAGCTGGGCGAGCTGCGCGAGCTTCTTGCCGTGGTCGCGCAGCATGTGGGCGGTGGAGGCCAGGATGTCGGCCTGGACGTGGAGGGGGAGGTACAGGTGGGGCTCCGGGGAAGGGGGATCCCGGTCGCGGGCGGTCGGCGACAGCGGGGGGTGAAGTGCCCCAGGGCCCAGGCGGGTTGGCAGCCGGGCGGGGCAGGGGAGGCTGCGGAAGGTCAGCGGCGCGGGGACGGCTTGGAGGCCGCGGGGGCGGGTGCCGCGGGATCCACCGGAACGGCCGGTCCGGTCTTGGGGGCCGGGCAAACGGCGGAGCGCAGACGGGCGGCGGCGCGGCGCACGGCTCCGTACTGGTTGCGGGGGCCGTCCGGCCGTCCGGCGAGGTGGTCGGTGTGCAGGTGCAGGTTCCGGGCGGCCTCGATCAGGGCGTCGCTCGCCGAGCGGTACGCGCTCTCCGCGTAGTCCAGGCTCAGGGGGCCCAGCGGGCGTCCCCGGCCTTCCGTGTCGACGGCGATTTCGAGGACGTCGCTCAGGAAGTACGCGGCGTAGGCGATGTGGCTGACGGTGCGGGCGGCGGCCGCGGCCTCGCGGCGGGCCGTCTCCGCGTCGTCCGGGGCGGCGAACGGGCCGGGCCGGGGCTGGACGGCGACGGCGACGGCCCGCGTGTGCAGGGCCTGCAGGATGGCGAGCTGCTGGACGGCCAGCTCGGTGGACGGCATGCGGAAGGGCTGTCCGGGGCGGGAGGGCCAGGCGGCGACGGCGGCGTCCACGCGGTCGGCGAGGGCGAGCAGTTGCTGCTGGCGGTCGGTGAGACGGGGCAGGGCGTGCTCCGGGTGGTGGGGCCTCAGCGGCCTCGGTGCAGCGGGATGACGGTGGCACCGGGGGCGGCCGGAGAGCTGGGGGTGGTAGCGGGGGGCGGGGTGCTGACGATCGCGGAGCGGGCCAGGGCGGCGGCGCGGGTGGCGCGGGGGCGGGCCAACTCGGCGGCGGCCGGCGGCGGGGCGGGCGCGATCCGGTCGGCGGCTTCGCGCAGCACGCGGGCGGCCTCGGCGACGGCTTCGTCTGCGCGGGCGAGGGCCTCGCTGGCCTGCGGCGGCCGGTCGGCCTGCGGGGCGAGCAGGGCGGTGGCGGTGCTGGCGATGTCGGCCAGGGCGCGGGCGGTGTGCTCGGCCGCGCCGGTCAACGCGGCCAGCACGCCGCGGTCGGCCGCGGGGTCCGAGACCTTGAACAGGTACTCGTCGGTCAGGTCGGCGACCGCCGACGTCAGGTGGGTCATCGGCCAGGCGGCCTCGGCAGCGTGGCCGGAGTCCAGGGCCGGGAGCAGGGTGCTGCGCGCGGACTCCAGCCGGGAGGCGGTACTGCGCAGCAGAGCCTGCGGGTCGCTGTCGGACAAGGCGTTGTTCTCCGATCCGGGTCAGCGGCGCACGGGCTTCGCGGCCGCGCTGCTGCTGGGGGTGTCGTTCGTGCCGGTGGGCGGCGGTGAGGAGACGATCCGGGTGGCGCCGCGGCGGCGGGCCGCCTTGGCGGCGGTCTCCGCTGCCTCGGCCATGTACCCGGACGGCACCATGACCAGGGGTTGGGCCAGATGGCGAGCCTGCTCGGCCAGATAGCGGGCGGCCTTGCCGTCCGGATCGGCCAGCGCCTCCTGCTCGCGGGCCAGTTCCCGCTTGCGGACGCGGTCGAGGCCGCTGCGGGTGCGGCGGATCTCGGCGATGGCGTCGGAGAACATGTCGTCGATCTCTCCGAAGCGCTGTGAGACGCGCTCCTCCAGGCCCGGCGAGTAGAAGTGGCCGCGGATCGTGGAGCGGGGGCGGGCCTGATTGGCGAGGTCGCAGACGCGGTCCAGCAACTGGGTCAACCGCTCCAGGACAGAAGCTGCCCGGGTGGCGGCGAAGCTCGGCCCCCAGTCCTCGCCGACGTTCAGGATCCGTGGTCCGCGGCGGTGCGACATCTCGGCCCGCAGCCCGGCGGCTACGGCGATGTAGGTGCCCAGGCCGGCGATGCTCTGGGCGAGCAGGTCCGGCATCTGGGCCGGCGGGCGGCGGGCAGTGTGCCGCACGTCGCGCCGGACGTCGGCCAGCCGGTCGGCGAGGTCGGCCAGGCGCTGGACGTCCTCGACGGCGATGTCGCTCATCGGCGCCGCCCGCCGGCGTGGAGTTCCTGGCCCTGTACGGAAGTTGCGGGTGTCGACCGGGGACGGCGAGCAGCAGCGGGGGGCTGCGGCGGGTCGAGGGCCAGGAGTTCGTCCCGGGCCGAGGTGATCCCGCGCAGTGCGGCGATCAGCGAGTTGTAGCCGACGGCCGCCGAGTTCAGGACCTGGTAGCTCAGCTTGCCCTCGCGCTCCTTGTCGTCCGGATCGCTGCTCTCGCGGTCCGCGGCGCTTTCCAGGGCGACGGCGCTCGCCAGGGCTTCGGCCAGGTGGCGATTGGCGAGCGCGGCGTAGTGGCGAACCTCCCGGAGGGATCGGGCGGCGATCCGCCGGGCCGGGTCGGCGTCGGCGCCGAGCTCGTCGAGGCGGATCGTGCAGTGCCGCATCACGGTCATGGCGTTCTCTGCGGCCTCGGTCAGGGCTGCGGAGGTGGGGACGCCGGGGTGGGCGGGTATGGAGGAGTGCTTGTTGAGCTTGACGGCCAGGTGGTAGAGCACGCCGCGCATTTCGGTCAGCTCGGCGGCCAGGTCGGCGTGGGTGGGGGCGGTGGTGGGGATGGACGGTCTCCAGGGGAACGGGGTGGCTACCGGCGCGGTGCCGAGGACGGGGCGGGGAGGAAGGGGACAGCGGAAGGCGCCGCGAAGCCGGGGGAGGATGCCGCGCGGATGGCGGCGCTGCGGGCGACGGCGGCGCGGCGCAGAGCCGGGAGGGCTTCGGAGCGGCCGGCGCGGGCCTGCAGACGAAGGCTGTCGCTGGCGTCCGTGAGGGCGAGCCGGGTGCGCGACAGCGCCAAGTTCAGCTGCAGGCCCGCCCGTCCGCGGACGTTGTCGGGAACCGGTCCTTCAAGGCCGTCGACCTCGTGCAGACGGGCGGCCATAGCGCCGGCCCGGCTGGCGGCGGCCAGGGCCTGGCCGAGGTGGGCGCCGGCATCGGCGAGTGCGCGGGCGGTGGCGCGCTGGGCGCCGGTGGCCAGCGGCGCCTGGGCCAGGGCGGTGGCGGTGCGCATCACCACCTGGTGGCGCTCGCCGATCCGCTCGATGTGGTGCAGGAGTTCACCCACCGACGGCGGGCCCTGCTCTCGGTACGCGCCGGGCAGGACGGCGATCAGGTCGTCGATGGCGTCGGCGTGGGCCCGCAGCCGGGTGGCGGCGGGGGTGGGCGGCCGCTGCGGGTGCTCGGGGTGCTGCTGGGTCAGTGCGTGCTCCTGACGGGTGCTCGGGGTGGAGCCGCCCGCTGGGACGGGGAAGGCGCGGCGGCGGAGACAGGGGCGGGCGGCGGGGTGGTGGTGCGGGCACGGGCGGCGCCGCGGCGTACCACGGCGGGGTCGCCACGGGCGGAAGGACCGTCGGCGCCGTGGCCGGTCACCGCGAGCCAGCGTCCCTGGACGGTTTCGGCGCCGCGGAGGGTGTGGAGGGCGGAGCCGAGCAGGCGGGCGGCGGGAACGGAGGCGTCCTGGGCCAGCAGGCGCACCGCTCCGGCCCGGGAGGCGGTCGTGCGCAGCAGGGCGGCGCGCAGGACCCGCTCCGCCCAGTAGCCCGGCTCTCCCTGGTAGCCGGCGCGGGTGAGGGTGCGCACGCGCTCGGCGGTGAGGGTGCCGTCGGTAAGGGCGCCGCGGTGCTGGACCTCCCAGAGCACGGTCAGCGGGTCGATCGGCTCGCCGCGGTGGGCGAGGCCGGCCAGGGCCCGGTAGACCTCGCGGTGTCCGGGGTCGAGGAGGTCGCCGGGGTGCAGCCAGCTGGCCACGTCGGCGAGTTCGGCGGGGGCGGCGCTCAGCGAGGCGAGCAGCGCCTCCTCCTGGTGCAGGGTCTTGCTCGCGGCGTCCTCGGAGAGTTCGAGCGGCCACTCGCCCGGTGCGGGCAGGGGCCGTGCGTCGAGCGAGTCCCAGGCATCGGCGAGTCGGCCGATGGTGGCGCGCAGATCCGCGGTCAACCGCAGTACCGCCTCGGGTTCGGCGCCGTCGGCGCGGGCGGCGGCCAGCAGCCGGTGGGCGTGCTCGTGGACCGCCCGCCGCACCGCGCTCTCCAGCACCATCCGGCCGTAGACGGCCGCGTGCTCGGATGCGGGACAGGCCGAGATCAGGGTGTGCCCGTAGGAAGAGGTGAAGGACGGGCAGAGGGTCGCGGCCGATGCCATCGCCTCCAGCGCCCACGCGCGCCGCGCCTCGGCGTCCTCGCCCGCGAGCGCCCGGTGGCCGGCCTGCTGCTGGGCGAGCAGCACCTCGTACAGCGCCGCGTGCGCGGGCCGGTAGAAGTTTCCAGGCTCCAACCATCCTGATACGGAAGCCAGTTGGTGTGGCGCGAGGAGCAGTGCGCCGAGGACGGCCTGCTCGGCCTCCATCTGCGGGGTCACCGCTTCCCCGCCAGCCGGTGTCCGTTCTCTCGGGCGGGGGCGGGGTGCGGTGAGGCAGCGACGGCCTGGGCGGGCGCGGGTGTCGAGGCGGCTACCGAAGAGGAACTCGTGGCCGCGGCGGCCCGGGTCCCCCCGGCGGTGCGGGGGCCGGCCAGGTCGGCGCGGATCTCCGCGTCGATCGCGTCCAGGTCCCTGACGTGCTTCCTGAGCGCCCAGGGGTTGACGTGGCGTTCTGCTTCGTCGGCGCGGTCCGCAAGGGAGGTGAGCGCGTCGCGGAGCCGGCGCAGCGCGTTCAGTCCGGCGGGCAGATCGAAGGGGGTGCTGTCGGCGGCTTTCCACTCGCCCGTCAGCGGGAGGAGGGAGGCGTGGATCTCCTGCGCCACCTCTCGCAGGACTTCCGCGTGCTCGTAGGCCCGGCCGGCCAGGGTCTGCGGGTGGGTAGAGCCGACGTGCTCCAGTCGGCGCGCCATCGCCTCCATCGCCCCCAGGCGGGCGGTGGCGGCGAACTCCGGGGCGCACGGCAGCGCGAAGGCCCCGGTGTAGTCCTCCACGGCGTCGCGCAGCCGATCCGGCCGCAGGCGGCGCGGCTGTAGCAGGTCCTGCTGGTTGAGCCGGTCGAGTTCGCCGGTACGCGCGTCGCGGAGGTCACGGCGCTCGCCAAAGGTGCCGTGCTCCGCGAAGCCGAACCAGTTCGAGGCGATCTCGCCGGCGCTCGGGGAGAGGATGCTGACCCGGACGCCGGACCACGTGTCTTGACGGATGGTCTGGGTCAAGGCGGCGGTGACGGCCATGTCGCCGCGCCGGGCCGCCTGCTGGACACCGGCGACGGTGCCGTCGCACAACGGGCTGATCAGCCGCAGCGCCTTGGCCCGGTCGACCGGGATACGCCAGGGATCCACGTGGGGACACCTCCGGGTGGGGTGAGGGGACAGAGGGGGCGGGCGCAGTGGCAGCGGGAGCTGTTCCGCGGGGCGGCAGCAGGGCCCGCCGGGATCCGCCGCCCGAGCCCGGGGCGGGGGCCAGGGCTCGGGCGGGTGCGTTCACCGTGTGAACCGCCTTGGGGTGCTGGGCGGTTGGAAGGCGGCGGGCGCTGCAGCAGGTGCGGTGCTCCGTGGAGCGGTGGGGAGTCCGGTGGCCGGGTCGGTGGCCGGCAGCGGGGCGAGGCGGCGCGGGTCGATCCGGTCGATCCACTCCTGGGCTTGCTTCTCGGTCCGGAAGGCGCCTTCGTCGAGGGTGTAGGCGGCCCGCAGGCGGTGGACGGTCTCCAGTTGCACGACGTACCGGCGTTCCGCGGCGCGGGGGTGGTTGTCCAGCAGCAGCACGAAGTGGGCCTCGCGCTCCTCCTCGGTGGCGTACTCGGAGTAGGCCATCTGCCGGGTGAGGATCTCGTAGCGGTCGCCGGAGCGGCGGATGCGGTCCTCGATCGTCCGGGTGCGGGCGTCGCCGGGCCGGGCGTACCAGTAGTGGCTGGCCGAGATCAGGCCCTCGGCCTTGGGGTCGTAGCCGTCGCCGCCCCAGTTGTAGGGATCGGGGGGCAGGGGGCGGTAGCGGGCGAGGGCGTCCGGGTCCGCGCCGCGGCGCACGAGCCAGTGGCCGGCCCACCCGAAGGTCAGGGTGTGGGCCTTGCGGACGTGGCAGGTCCGCTTGTCCGGGTCGAGCCGGACGTGGATGGCCACCGCGCGCTCCTCCACCCACGGCTCGCCTGCGGCCAGCTCGCACCCGGCGACGACGAAGTGCTCGGTGCTGTCGGTGCTCTGGTCGGCCGCGGCCACGATGTAGTGCTCGCTGTCGAACCACAGGTTGCGCAGGGTCTGGGCGCTGGCCTCGTCGGCGGGCTTCCACTGCTGGTAGAGGTTGTCGATCATCCCGGAGAAGCTCATACCGGCTCCCCCGACCTGCAGGAGTACGGGGAGCAGCCGTCCTCCGGGCCGAACTCCTCACGGTCGAAGGCGATCCGCTCCTGCGTGCCGAGGCGCTCGCGGCGTGTTCGGTGGTCGATGGGCGCCTCGGAGAGCGGGACGCGGGAGCGGTGCAGGTACGCCTGGCCGAGCAGCGGCCGCCCATCGGCGTTCGCCCGGGCGTTGCCGGCGCGGATCGCGGCGTCGAACTCGACGACGTCGACCCACTCCTCGGGCGATTCGTCACGGATCGTCCTCCACTGGGCGTTGCCGTGGAACGGACAGCCCAGGCAGCTGCTCTTCGGGGTGCTCTCCAGTCCGTGCTCGGCGAGCAGGGCCAGGCAGTCGCCGCGTGAGAGGCCCAGCTCGATCAGCGGGAACCGGTTGTGGGTGTACTTGACGTCGGCGTCCTTGGCCCGGTGGAACTCGTCCGTCGAGATGCCGATCCACTGCTCGGCGAAGACGCCGGTGGGGATGCGGGCCGGGTAGGGGTACCCGAGGATCTCTCTGACCTGCCGCTTTATTGGTTTGATCTTGTATTCGCCGGTACACTGACGGCGCGTCATCCCGGGGGTTCCGTCCTGGTTGAGGACGTAGAGCGGCATGCTGGCGAAGCGGTGGCTCGGGTCGAGGGCGTCGTCCCTGATGTTGCCGGAGGCGACCCGCAGGACGGGTATGCCGGCCGGGGCGGCGATCTCGCGCTCGACGCGGTCGAGGTGCTCGTAGACGCGCTTCGGCTCCCAGCCGGTGTCGGCGAAGATCGCGGCATCCAACTTCGGGAGTTCTCCGAGGGCGGAGAGCAGCAGCAGGGTGGTCGACTGCACGCCGGCACCTAGGGAAAGCGTGCGCACGGTCGGCCTGGCGGGGGCGGTGCCGGAGGAGGCGGGGGTGCGGTTCACGCGGCGGCCCCTGCCTTGGCGAGGGCCCGTTCGGTGATCGCTGCGGTCTGGGCCGCGGACGCCTTGCCGATCGCGGCGGCACCGGGTTCCTTGTACCAGGGCCGCAGTTGGAGCAGGGCGGGCTTGATGCCGGTGGCCAGCAGCAGAGCCTTGCCCTTGGGCAGGGCGCGGATCTGGTCGGGCGGCAGGATCCGCTCCTGCCGCATCGAGGTGGAGGTGGAGCGGCCCGACTCCGAGGTGGAGTGGGAGACGCTCTCGACGTCGTGCTCGCCGACCAGCCGGCTCAGGCGGTCGGCGAAGTCGGCGTCGTCGATGCCGCTGCCCAGGACCTTGATCGTGGCGGCGGACCACATGGCGTCCATGCCGGCCTCGCCCCAGCACTTCTGGCCCTGCCTGTAGGACTGGAGGATCGTGATCGGGATGACCCCGCGCGAACCCAAGTGGCTGTACAGGTCCGGGAGATCCTGGATTTTGCACACGTTGGCGGCCTCGTCGAGGATCGCCAGCAGCGGCGGGTCGAGCCTGCCGCCGTCGCGCTCGGCCTGGACGACGGCGGAGCGCATGACCGAGTCGGCCGCCGCGGCGATCAGCGCCGACGCGGAGCCGCCGCCGTCCTTGGACAGCAGGAACAGCGTGTCGCGGGAGGATGCGAAGTCGGCCGGCTTGAACTCCGGCAGGGTCTCGGACGGGGTGACCCAGACAGCGATGCTGGGATCCAGCAGGCACGCCGCGTACTGCCTGGCCGTCTCGTAGATGCCGTCGCGCGTCTCGACGGCGCCGGAAACGGTGCCCTGCAGCTGGGCGGCGATGGCGGTGAGCCCGGTCGCCTTGAGGATGTCGATCGGGGCGCGGTCGGAGGGCTGGGCGAGCCACCCGAGGACGTCGGTGATCGGCCGGCCGTCGGCGCCCGCCGCGAGGAACAGGGCGGTCAACGTGTTCGCCGCGGCCGTGCTCCAGAAGTCGGTGGCGTTGGAGGCGTCGACCGAGGCGGTGACGAAGTGCCCGGCCAGGCGGCGGGCGCCGGGCAGGTCACGGGCGTCGTGCAGCGGATCCCACCACATGGCCTGCTCGGTGTGGGCGATCTGCTGCGGGTCCATCGTCCACACGCGGCCGGTGGCCGAGCGGGCGTCGACGGTCGCGGTGAACGCATCGCCCGCCGCCTTGTTGGAGGTGAGCAGGACCGGGCCGGGGGCGGCCAGGATCGACGGCACGGCCAGGCTGGTCGTCTTGCCTGAGCGCGGGGCCATGATCGCGACGGCGACGTCCTCCCAGGACGCGCGGACCTCCGGGCCGCTCTCGCCCAGGGTGCCGAGCAGGATGCCGGTGTCCTGGGGGCGGATGCTGCCGGGCTTCGCGGAGGCGAGGCTGGGGCGCAGGCTCTTGGCCTTCGCGGTGATCTCCTTGGGCAGCAGCACCGCGAGGTCGCGGCTGGTGGCGAGCCCTGCGCTCTTGGAGCGGCGGTGGCGCAGCCACAGGCGCAGGCCGAGGCCGGCGGCTGCGGCGGCGAGGAGGCCGGGGGCGATGCGGGCGCCGAGCAGGAGCGCGACGGTGCCCAGGGCGGGCCAGGTCTGCTGCGGGTGCAGGGCGGCGGCGATCGGTTGGAAGGGCGTCCAACCGCCGCCTCCGAGGAGGGTGTTGGTGGTGTTGCCGCAGGCCCAGGCGAGGGAGCCGTAGGCGATCAGCGCAAGTCCGGCGCCGATGAAGGTGTAGAGGAGGGCGTCGGTGCCCGGGGACGGGGACGGTGAGGAATGGGAGGAGGGGGGCAGTGGGGGTCCTTGCAGGGGAAACCGGACCGCGGGAAGCAGCACGCGGTCGGCGTGGGGAAGCCGGCGCGCGGAAACAGCGCGGGCGGCATGGGGAAGGCCGGACTGCGGCCTAGGGCAGCGCAGTTGGCGGGAAGGGGCGCCGTCGCCCCATCGGGGGCGCGGTCAGCGCGCGGGCGGCTCGGCGATCCGCGGGTGCGGGGCGGCGGTGCGGGCGGCCTCGACGATGGCGGACTGGTGGATGCGGGCGCCCGGTCCGGCCGCCTGGGCGGCGGGCGAGAAGGCGCGGGCGGCCGAGTACCGCCGCCGGGTCTCGGCGACGTCGAGGTGTCCGAGCCGGTCGGCGACGGCAGCCACCCGGTAGGCGCCAAGAGCGAGTTCGGCGCCTTCGCGATAGAGGGGCTCGTGGACGGCCGGGTCGCTCCAGGCGTCGGCGGCGTGGGCGCCGAGACGGGTGAGGAGGGCTGCGAGCGCCTGGACGGGGCCGGGCGGCAGGAACAGCCCGTGGAGAAGTTCGGCGGCCTCGTCGGGGTCCATCGCCTCGATGCATTGGCCCAGGTCGGCGATGGCGTGGGATATGCGGGCGGTGGCGTCGTGGGCGCGGTCGGCGGGCGGGCGGGCGTGGGGTTCGGGCAGGAGGGTGCCTTTCGTTCAGCGGGATCGGCGTGCGGGCGGTGCGCAGGCCGGCATCTGGGTCGGGGCCGGGGTGCTGCGGACCGGGCGGGTACCGGGGCCGGGCAGCGCCGCCGCGGCGAGGCGGCGGGATTCGACGTCCAGTAGCTGGCAGACGGCCATGGCGCGGGACAGGTCGCGCTCCGGCGGCGGGGGGCGGCCGTCCGGGCGGGCGAGGGGCGCGATGATCCGTACCTCGTGGCTGTCCACCCGCAGCGCGATCCAGCGGCAGGACGGCGCGTCGCCGCCGGGGGCGATGCCGGTGGCGGCCAGTACCCGGCGGGCGGCTTCGGCCCAGCGGGCGTCGGTGAGCGGGGGCGAGTCGGGGTGGGCGCGCAGCGTGCAGTGCCACACGTCCCGCTCGCGCCCCGGACGGCGCTCGCGCTCGGGCCGCAGGCGCAGGAGGTCCGCGTCCAGGTCGGCCGCGAGGGCGTCGAGTTCGTCGGTTCCCGGCTGCGGGAGCTCGGCGACGGGCCTCCAGGCGGCGACGATCCTCACCCGGGGGTGGCCGGGGCGGTGGCGGGCTTGCTGCTGGGCGGAGGCCAGCAGGTCCCGGGTGCTGGCGTAGCGTGTGATGCTCGGGATCACTGGGGGGAACGTTTCTTCAACGCCGTGGCGGTGACGGCTGGGGCAGCGGGTGCGCGGCCGGCACCGCGGCCACGGCCGTCGGGGCGGCGGTGGAGCGGATGCGGGCGGGACGGGGCACTGCGGTGCGCAGGCCGTCGGCCACCTCCGCGAGGTCGGCGCCCGCGTCGTACACCTCCTGGCTGGTGCGGCCGAGGTCGAGCTGCAGGTGGGCGGTCCCCTCGCGGGCTCCGCTCCAGCGCGCCGCGGCGCCGAAGAACTCCGACAGCGCTTCGAGGTGCTGCTCCGCCTGCTCGACGAGGCGGGCCGCCTCGGCGGGGTCGACCGTCTCGTCGAGCCGGGTGGTCAGCCGGCGTACCGCGGCGGCGGGATCGGGTTCCGCGGCCGCCGCCTTGAGGGGGCCGTTCCCGTTCGCGCGCGCCGCGGCCGGGGCGGTCTCGGTGCGGACGGGCGCCGTGGTGCGGACGGCGTCCGGGGGGAGTTCGAACGAGGACCAGGGCCACAGGCCGCCGATGCGGTACAGGCCGCGGTCGTCGGGTGCGACGTCCTCGCTGCCGGCCATGCCGGCGTGCTCGGCCGTCCAGCGAAAGCGCAGCTCGCCCCCGCTGTCCCAGCGCGCGGTGAGGCCGCCGCCGTCGGCGGCGAGGTCGGCGGTGATGCGCTCGGCCACCTCGCGGGTGAACCCGGCGGTGCAGTAGGGCTGGGCGTCGCCGTCGGTGTGGTCGGGGCCGACCAGGCCGAGGTAGGGCGCGCGGTCGAGGGCGCCGTCGACCCAGAAGAGGTGCAGCCGCTCGCCGGACTCCGGGCGCGGGCCGGTGCTGCCGTGTGCGGCGGTGATCTCGGCGGGGCCGGTCGCGGCCCAGGCGGCCAGGCCCCGGGCGAGGTCCTCGGCGTCGTCGCCGGTGGCCTCCAGCGCGTCCTCGATCGCGTCGGCGACGTCGGTGAGGTGCTGGCGGACCTCGTAGGCGCTCGGGTTGGTCTGCTTCTCGGCGCCGATCGGGTCCAGGGCGCGGGCTGCCTGGCGGGCCAGGCGGGCGGTGAGGGCGAGCACGCCTTCCTTGGTCAGGAGCCCGGAGAGGAGCTGGGCGATCTGTCCGGGATCCGGGTCGTGGTGCCGAGCGGCGGTCGGTGAGGGGTCGAGGTTCGGGGCGGGTGCGGTCAGGTCGGCCTCCGGGAGGTGGTGCGGGCGGTCGGACCGGGCGGCGGGAGCGAGGCGTGCAGCGCCCTGGTGCCGGTGGAGGGGGTGGTGGAGCGGACGGTGGCGGCCTGGCGGCGGTCGGCGCGGGCCGCGGGGCGGGGAAGGTAGCTGACGGCGTCGGCCAAGGCGGCGAGGTCGGTCATGCGCCTGCTGCCGGTGTGGAAGAAGTCGGCCAGGCCGCCATCGGGGCCCTCGCCCGCGGTGCGGCGGACGTGGTCGCCCGCCCGCCGGAGCACATCGGCCATCGCGTAGATGGGGCCGTGCGGGCCGCTGACCAGCTGGGCAGCGGCGTCGGCGAGGTCGTGGACGCTGTCCATCTCCTCCAGCAGGCCCAGCAGTTGGTCGATGCTGCGGGTCATGGAGTCGAGGACTTCCATCGTCCGCTCGTCGAGGTCGGAGATCCGCAGCTCCGCGTCGAGGTCGACCCGGTAGCCGGCGGCGGCCAGGTGCTCGGCGGCCCGGGTGGCCAGGGCCCGCTGGATGAGCGGTCCCTCCTTCGCCGGCAGGTGCACCGGGGCGGCGGCCCGCCGCGGAGTACGGAAGCCGAGGTTCTCGATCAGGCGCAGGGCCCTCTCGTCGGCGCCGCGCACCTCCACCGGGCCGAAGGAGCCCGGCACGATGCTGATCTCGGGCCCGTTCACCGCAGGCTCCGGGCGAGGTACCCGGCGTTGGCAGTCACCTCGAAGGCGGTGGCGGTGGGGGGTGCCGGCGTGGCGGTCGCGGCGGCGTGGGCGGAGGCCGCCGCGGCGGCGCGACGGCGCTCGGCGCGGGTGGCCGGGACCGGCACGGGCGGCGGGTAGGCGCCGTCGTACTCGCGCAGCCGCACCGCCGCGGCCTCCACCTGTGTGCGCAGGCGCACGGCGTTCAGGGCGGCGGCGCTCAGTTGCTCCGACAGCACGAAGTCGGCGGGAGAGCCGTCGCTGCCGGCGGCGTGCTCCGCTGCCAGGCGCAGCGCTTCCTCGATCTCGTACACCGCGGTCTCGACGGCCGTGAGGGCCTGGGCACCGGCGGTGGGGGTGGGGCTGTCGTGCAGGGCGTCGCCCAGGCGGCGGATCGCCCAGGCGGCGATCCTCCCGGTCTCGGCGGTGTCGGGCTGGGTGTGGGAGAGAGCGGTGGTCAGGGGCGGCAAGGGGCGTGGGTCTCCAAGGCTGGTCAGTGGTGGGGGTTCTCGGTGGAGCCGTCGGCGGCGGCCAGCAGCTCCGGCAGGTCGCCCGGTTCGGCGTCGCGCTGGTCGATCCACCAGCCGGCCCGGTCGACGGCGCGGGCCTGCTCCTCGACCTCCTCCCAGGTGCTCTCGGCGAGGTTTCCCTCGGCGACCAGCACGCGGTAGGCGGCGGTCATCAGCTGGTGGCGCGAGCGCTCGCCCCAGGCCAGGGCGCGCTCGGGGCCGGACAGCGGCGGCATGCGGAACTGGGTGGCCCACCAGGTGGCGGCCTGCTGCTCCTCGGCGCGCTTCGTCTCCAGCCAGGCGGCGCGGCCGGCGTCGTCGCTCTCGCGCTGGGCGCGCCAGCAGTCGGTGCAGTCGCGCCCGGCGAGCCAGCGGGCGTAGCCGGCGCGCCGGTCGGCGGGGCGGGCGGAGAGGTCGTGGTCGGCGCTGTGCGAGCAGGCGTGCTCGACGGTCCAGACGGTCTTGACGGGCAAGGTGGAAGAATCTCCAGGTCAGCGGGTGTGGATGCTGTAGGCGACGCGCGGGTCCTCGGCGCGGCGCACGGCCTCGGCGGGCTGGGCTGCGGTGACGCGGCCCAGGCGCACGCTGGTGGCGCGGGCGGCCTGGGCGCGGGCGCTCAGCGCGGGGGTGACGGCCGCTCGACCGGCGCGGGCGGCGGCGCGGGGGCGGGCCGGGGCAAAGGCGGTGATCGCCTCCAGGTCCTGCCGGACGCCGCCGAGCATGGTCTGGGTGTCGGCCAAGGTGGCGGCGACCGCGACGGGGTCGAGCGAGTCCGGGTCGTCGCGCAGCTGCTGGGACAGCCCGAGGAGGATCTCGTCGATCACGGTGAGGGTCTTCTGTCGGTTGGCCACCATGGCCGCGATCCGGGCGTCGGGGGCGCCCTCGACGGCCGGGGCGGGGTGCAGCCGGGTGTGGAACGGGTCGGCCGCGGTGGTGCCGGCGTCCGGTGCGGACCGCTCGGGCACGGCGGTGTCCTTGGGCGGCGCGGCGGGAGCGGGCCGGGTCAGGAACGGGTCGGCGGGTCCGGCGTGCGCGGGCGGCGCCGGTGCAGCCTGGGCGGCGCGGGAGGAGTTGTCCTCTTCCGGGCGGCGAGGCTCGTACGCCAGGTCGGTGCTGACGTGCAGTCCGGCGGCGCGCAGGGCTGCGACGGCGTCGGTGGCGCGCCGGGTGCCGTTGGTGTCCGAGAGGTTCAGCGCGAACAGCTCCGGGTTGCCGGGGGTGCGGTAGAAGCCCTGCTGGACGAGGAGCTGTGCGGTGCCGGGGGCGCCGGAGCGGTCGGCGGCGGTGATGCCGTGCTCGGGGTGCGCGCCGATCACGACGTCGGCCGCGGGCCCGGTGCCGGGGGTGACGATCCTGGGGTTGGGGCCGGCAGCGGCGGCGGCCGGACTGGAGTAGTCGAAGACGGCGTCCGCGCTGACGGCGGCGCCGGTGGAGCGCAGGGCGGCGACGGCCTGCCGGGTGTGGAGGAAGACGCTGTCGGTGCGGGCGGTCAGGACGAGGTCGTCGGTGCCCGCCAGCGGGGTGAAGCCGTAGTCGGCCAGCAGGCGGCGGTGCTGGTAGGTCGCCCGGTCGAGGCCGGTGACCGCGACGCCGTGCACGGGGTGCCGGACGAACTGGATGGTGGGGTCGGGGATGCGGGGCTCCTAGAGAGTGGCGGCGGGGGCGGTCTGCGGGAGGACGGCGGAGGGCACCGGGGCGGGGCTCTGCAGGATCGGCCCGCCCATCAGGGCGTGGGCGGCCGCGGCGGTGGAGGCGGTGGCGGCGCTGGAGCGGGCCGAGCGGGCCGCGGGTGCCGGGGCCGCGGAGGTCTCCAGGACCGCGTCGAGGCCGGAGAGGTGGCGCTGCAGGCCGGCGATGCTGATGTGCAGGGCCTCGGTGGCGATGCGGGCCTCGTCGATCCGCCCGCCGATCTCCTGGTCCTGGCCGACGGGCAGGCCCGAGGCCCACTGGCCGATGTCGTCGAGCAGGCCGGACAGATGTGTGAGGGCGCCGGTGTCCTGGTCGCTGGCGGCGTCCAGGAGGTCCGCGATGTCGCTGCTGTCGGTCAGGGTGCGGATGTTGCCCCGTTCGACGGCGAGGTCCTCGACCGCCTCGGCCAGCCGGTCGGCGGAGGCCGGCCGGGCGGCGAGCCCGCGGGTGGCGACCTGCACGCCCAGGCTCTGCAGGACCAGGCTCACGCGGGCGGCGGCCACCAGGGCCTGGCGCTCGCTCAGGCCGGACGGCTGCAGGTAGATGTCCCGGTCGCTGTCGTGGGTGAAGCCGAAGCGGTACAGGATCTCGGGCACCAGGGGCTCGGTGGCCTCGGTGGCGGCCGCCGCGACGATCCCCTCGACGGGGTGGCGGGCGAAGACGATGTCCGCCCCGTCCGGGACGAGGGTGCGCTCCGGCTCCAGCGGGCCGTTGAAGGTGTCGACCCGCAGGCCGCCGACGTTCAGGAAGAAGGCGGCGCGGGCGGCACGGGCGACGGCGTCCGAGCCGGTGAAGAGGTAGGAGCCGTCGTCGGTGCGCACCGCGTCCTGCTGTTCGAGGAGCCGGCGGGCGCTGTCGGGCAGGCGGGCCACGGTACGGGCGGTGATCGCGCCGTCCGGGCCGGGGGCGAAGGAGATGTCTGCAGGCATGTGGGGGTCTCGCTGATCGAAGAGGGGCGGGAAGCGGCGTCAGCGGCGGCGGGCGTCGGGTGCCGCGACGGCGGGGTGGACGGGGCGCTGCGCCAGGCGGGCGGGCAGTTGCACCGCAGCGGCGGGCGCGGGCACGCGGGTGCGGGCGGGCTTGGGCGGCACGGTCTCGCGCAGGGTGTGGACGCGGAAGTCCCGGCGGGCCTGGCCGGCGTACCAGAGGGCGTAGTCGTCGGTGACGCCGAGGACGCCCTCCTGCGGGTGGTGGACCAGGCCGAGGTAGTGGTCGAGCTTTGCTGCGGGGGTGGCCAGCATCCACTCGACGCCCCCGAGGGTGCGCCGGGCCTCCACCAGCAGCCGCCCGCGGGCGATGTCCTCGGTGAGGGTCCACGAGTGATCGGTCACCGCTGCGGCGGCCAGGCGCGCCCCGGCCTCGGCGCTGGCGGCGCGGGCGACCGCGGCGGCGTCGGGGAACGGCTCCGTGCTGCGCAGCCACCGGTAGTGGCGGGCGACATCCGCCGAACGCTGGCCGGGATCGTGCCAGTTGGCCACACGGCGGCCGACCGCGATCAGCAGGTCGACGGCCACGGAGGCGGCCTCGATCTGCTCGTGTTCGTCGGCGGCGCCCGGTGCGATCCCCCAGGCTCCCAGCGGCTCGATCCGGCGGTCGAAGCCGCAGTGGTCGAGGACCAGCCGCACCAGCGGGTCGCCCTCGTCGCCGGCGATGGCGAACTCGCCGACGTCGTAGTCCCAGCCGAAGGCCACCGCCGGCCGGTGCGCAGGGGTCACCGGCCCCGCGCGGCGACCGGGGCCGCGGTCGCCGCGGCGGTGGCGGTGCTGTGCTGCTGCTCGGCCTCGGCCAGGAGGTCCAGCAGGTCCTGCTCGGCCTCGTCCCGCGCGGTGGCGATGTCCTCCAGGACCTCCAGCTGGGTGGCGATGGCGTCCAGCAGCCGGTCGTCGACCCGGCGCTGGCGGTCGGTGACCAGCCGCAGCCGGACGAGCTCGAAGGCGCTCTGGGTCTCGGCCTGGGCCAGGCGCCGGTGGGCGTCGCGCAGGCGGGCGGCCGCGTTGTCGAGACCGTCCTGGGCGTGCAGGACGGCGATGCTGAGGCTGGTGGCCGCCTCGACCCGGGCGTCGAAGCGGGTGAGGGGTGCGGACAGGGCGGGCATGGGTACCTCCGGGGGCGGGGGAAGCGGGCGGGTCAGAACGCCAGGCGGGGAGCCTTCGCGGGAGCGGGCGCCGCGGGCGCGGGGACGCTGGGCAGGTCGAGGTGGAGACGGTCGGCGTTGCGCGTGGTGGTGTGGGCGGCCGAGGCGCGGGCATCGGTGGCGGGCGGGGAGATCGCCGCGGGCAGGGACTGCGGCCTCCCGAACCCCTCCTCGGCGGCGTCGAGGTCGGGGTAGTGGACGACGCCCCACCAGCTGCTGTCGGACTCGGTGTAGAAGGTCGCGGCCTTCCCGGTGGCCGGGTAGGTGCCGAGCAGCTCGGCCTCGCCGTGCGCGCCCGAGTAGCGGGCGTGGATGACGAGGTGGCCGGCGGCGAGGTCGTCGACCACGTGGTGGTGGAAGACCGTCCCCGGGCCGATGGTCCGCACCGGGCGGGCCTCTCCCGCCGGGCCGGCCTGTTCGGCCTGCTGGCGCTGCTCGTCCTCGGAGTACAGCCGCAGCAGGCCGTACCCGTGCGCGGCCAGGAGCCGGGCGGCGTCGCGGATCATCCACTCGGCAGAGATCACCGGCTTCTCGGGCAGGCGGTACAGGACGTCGGCGCTGTGCTGGAGGAAGCCGGCCTCCATCAGTTGCGCGGCGCAGACCGCGTTGGGTGCGAGGGCGGTGTGGGTGCCTAGGGCTGCGTCGTAGGCGACGCTCACGTGCGTCACGGCTCCTGCCCCCCGCCGCCGAAGCCGGCGGGGTCGGGGCCGGTGTAGCCGTAGACCGCGCGTTCCAGTTCGCCGAGGTGGGTGAGGCCGCTGTGGAGGCGGAAGGCGTCCAGGCGCTCGGCGACGTAGTCCTGGCGGTCGGCCTCGGCGACGGCGACCTTGGCCAGGTTGCGGGTGGACAGGCGGCCCCATTCGAGGAGGTCGGTGGGGGTGGCGTGCTCCATCCACACCCACACGCCGCCGCCCAGCTTCAAGATGCCCTGCGGGTGGAACATCGAGGCGCGGCGGCGGGGCTTGGGGCTGCGGCGCTCGCCGAAGCCGCGCACGAGGGAGCCGGCGAGCTTGCCGACGGCGGCCGAACGGACGTGGACGTCCAGGTCCTCGTCGGCCAGCCGCTCGCGCAGCTCCGCTTCCAGGTCGCTGCGGCGGAAGCGTCCGGCCTCGTCGGTGACGTGGGCGGCGGCGTCCTCGACGATCTGCCACAGCCGCAGGTCGGCGGTCACGCTCACGCGGCCTCACGCTCACGCCACGCCTGGGCCATCTCGGCCAGGGCCTCGATGGCCTGGTCGATGACCTCGGCGGTGATCGCCCGGCCGGTGAGCATGAACTGCGGGTCGTAGAGCAGGGCGGTGCCGGTGCCGCGGGCCTGGGCCAGCGGCGGGACCGTCTCGCACAGGAAGGTAGTGGCGACCTTGCGCCGGCGAACCTCCTCCTCCGCGCGTTCCTTGCGCTCCGCCCACGCCCCGGGCAGCGTCAGCTCCCCGTCGACGACCTTGTCGGCCAGCTCCGGGTCTTCCGCCCGCAGCCGGGCGAGCTGGGACTCGGCGGAGTCCGCCTGCGCCTTGGCCTCCCGGGCGGTCTTGTACGCCGCGTCGAGTCCTGTGGCTCCCGAGATCACCGCGTCGACGAGGTCCGGTGCGTGACGCAGCACGGTGTTGGCCTGGCCTACCCGGCCGACCGAGACGCCCGCCGCTTCAGAAACTGAGCGGACCGACTGTCCAGTTTTTGAATGGGGGTCTCGTTCAGAAACTGAAGCCGCCTTCGCGGCGACCATCGCAGCCTGGCCCTTGGTCAGGCTCCGTCGGCGGATGTTGACCGACAGGGCGTAGGTGGCGGCGTCGGTACCGTCGTAGGTGGTGAACTGCGGCTCGAATCCGGCGATCTCGCACGCGGCGAGGCGGTTTCGGCCGTCGAGGATCCGGCCCTGCTCGTCGAGGACGATCGGGTGGATCTGGCCGAGTTCCTTGATGTCCTCGGCGAGCGCGTGCAGATCGTCGTCGTCGAGCATGGGGAAGACGGCAGCGGTGGGATGGGCTTCGATGGGGTTCTCCTGGTTTGGGTGGGGTCGGTGTCGAGGGTCACCGCCGGACAGGGCGGGCGGCTGGGAGTCGGGAGCGGATCACGCGGCCCGCAGGGCTTCGGGATTCGTGAACCCGCGGGGGTTCTCGCCCATCCGGGCGTCGGTGTCGAACAGGGCGCGCTCGGCCGGGTGCAGGACGTGCTGGACGATGAAGGAGCGACCGGCGAGCTTGTGGAGTCCGCGGCCCCGGCCGCAGTTGGCGATGGCCTCGGTCTCCACGCCGGTCAGGCCCAGCAGGCTCGCGGTGGCGGCGAGTTGGTCGGGCTCCTGCCGGTAGATGATGCGGGTGGCGCAGTCGGAGAGCAGGCCCTCGGCGAGGACTCGGCCGCGGGATCCGGCGTCGCCGGCCGACAGCAGGTCGGACAGGCGGTGGATGACGATGAGGTTGGCGATGCCCAGGCCGCGGGCGAGCTTGAGCTGGGCCTGCATGCGCTCCAGCAGCGGCAGGTGCCGCATCAGGCGCCACGCCTCGTCGTAGACGACCCAGCGGCGGCCGCCGCTGGGGTCCGAGAGCGCGGCCTCCATCCAGGCGGAGGCGCAGGTCATCGCGAGGATCAGGCCGGTGTCGTCGCCTGCGGAGCCCAAGGCGGACAGGTCGATGCTGAGCATCGGGGCGGTCGGGTCGAACTCGACCGTGCTCGGGGCGTCGAACATGTTGGCCAGGTCGCCCTGGACGAGGCGGCGCAGGGCGTGGGCGAGGTCTTCGGCGGCGGCGCCCAGGCGGCGGGCCGGGTCGCCCAGTGCGTCGTCGAGGCGTGCGGCGTTGCCGAGCATGGAGGCGATGTGGCCCAGCAGGGGGACGCGGCCGGTGCGGTGGGCGTCGGCGACGACCTCGTCGAGGGCGACGTCGAGCGCGGTGTGCTCCATCGGCAGCAGGTCGCGGTGCAGGACGGTGCGGGCCAGCGCCGCCAGCAGCAGCAGCCTGCGCTTGCGGACCTCGGCCGCCCAGTCGTCCGGGTCGGCGCCCGGCGGCGGGGGCGGGGCGTCGAGCGGGTTGAGGCGTCCGCTCATGCCGGGCCCGAGCGAGATCGTCCGGCCGCCCAACTCCCGTACGACGGAAGTCCATTCGCCCTTCGGGTCGCAGGGGACGTAGACCTTGTAGCCGTGGGCGATCGACCGGGTGGCGATGGACTTGGCGAGCGCCGACTTGCCCATGCCGATCACGCCGGCCAGCACCACGTTGGGATTGGTGAAGCCCTCGACGCGGCCATACAAGGCGAAGGGGTCGAAGAGGTAGCTGGATTCGGAGTGGACGTCGCGGCCGAGGTAGACGCCGCCCGCCCCGAGGCCGCCTTCGGCGAGGAAGGGGAACGCGCCGGCGGCGACCGCGGTGGTCATGCGGTGCGGGGGGAGGCGGAGTTTGCCGCCGCGGGCGGAGGCGGGGCCGGGCCGGCCTGCGGCCGGGTAGAGGGGGCGCTCGTCGAGTTCGTCGACCTCTGCGGTAGTGCGGTGTACCGGCTGGTCGGCGAGGCGGGCCTGGCGGCGGGCTTCGGCGAGGTCGCGGCGGGCGCGGCGGCGCTCGGCGCGAGCGGCGCGGGCGGGGGTGAACAGGGGACTGGCGCTGGTGCTGGTGCGGTTGCGCAACCGGTCTCCTCTCTGCGGGGTCGGGCTCAGCGGCGCAGGAGGCCGGGGGCGGGGGCGTGCAGATCGGCGGGGGTGGTGATCCGGCGCAGCCGGGCGGCGGCGACGGCGCGGCGCTGGCAGATCGTCAGGTCGGGTGCACCGTCGGGAAGGCGCAGCGCGCAGGCTTCGCGGGTGGGCCGTCGGCCGTCCGCGCGGGGGGCGGCGTGGTAGGCGTCGTGGAGGTGCTCTGCCACCTGCCACACGCGCAGGCGGGCGTTGTGGAGGTGGTCGCCGGCGGCCGGGGTGTGGGGGCGAGTGCGGGCGGTGGCGGTGTCGAGGAGATCGAACAGGGCGACGGTGTGGGCGTGGAGGTCGTCGAGCTCGGTGCGGGAGACGGCTTCGCCGTCGGCGAGGCGGGTGTGGTGATGGACGTCGACCGCGGCGCTGGCGAAGCGCAGCAGGTCGCAGCGGTCGGGGAGGTCGTGCGTCAAGAAGTGGGTGCCCTTCGGCGGTCAGAGTCGGGCGAGGGGAAGGGCGGCGGCGGTGAAAGCCTCTGCCTGCTGCATCGTCAGGCGGCGCAGGTCGATCAGGGCGGCGACGGCGGCGGTCTCGACCTGGGCGCAGGCGGCGCTCAGCTGCTCCGGTTCGTCGGCGGAGACGACGAGCAGCCCGGTCATGGCGACGTCCGCGTGGCCGGCGATCAGCTGGAGTTCGCGCTGCTTGACGTCGGCGTACTCGACGGTGTCGGTCTCGGAGTCGACCTGGCCGCGGCGCACGCGCTCGGCGGCGTCCGAGATGATCGTCGCCTTCTTGCGCTGGACGTCCTTGAGCGCGGCATCGAGCTGCTGGGGGACGTAGGTGATCGACAGGGTCCGCCGCACGCCGGAGGAGTAGAGCAGCTGGTGGAGGAACCCGGCCGAGGTTTCGGTGCGGGGCCACTGCTCGATCCAGAAGACGGTGTGGTGCGCGGAGTCTGTGCGGATCGACTCCGGCTCCTCGACCAGGACGACGGGGCCGGCGGCGGCGACGTCGGCCTCCGGGCGGCCGTTCTCGCTCCAGCGCTCCAGCGCGCCCAGGACGGCCGGGTCGTAGGCGGTGCGCACGACGGCGGCGATCTCGCCCGCGGTCAGCCAGCCGCCCGGGGCCAGGCCCGCGCCGCGCACCGACTGGTCGAGGCTCGCGGTCAACTGCTGCAGGACGGCGAAGGCGCCGGTGAGGCCGCCGCCGGCCTGGTTGATCAGGCGGCGGGCCTCGCGCAGGTCGAGGGCGACGGCGATGTACGCCTCGTGCGGGGCGGCGCTCGGTCCGGCGGCGGCGAGGAGGTCCTCGTAGATCGGGCCGGCGACGGGGGTGGAGGGGCGGCCGTGCTCCAGCCAGTAGCGCTGCAGGGTGTCGCCGGAGTCGGGGACGGTGCGCTCGATGACCTGGATGCGGGTGATCTGCCCGGAGCGGGAGAGCGCGGCCAGCGTGCGGCCCCAGCCGTTCACGTTGGCGTTCTGGGTGGCGGCATCGAGCAGCGCGAACGCGCGGGAGGAGACGCGGGTGACGGCGGTGAGGGTGCCCTGCTGCTGGTCGTGGACGGCGCCGAGGCGGCCGTCGGGGCTGGTGACGGCGCGCAGGGAGGCCGCGGTGCCGGGCAGGTGCAGCAGCCCTTCGCGGCGGGGGCGGGTGGAGGGCCTTGCCAGCCACAGGAGTTGGCCGCGGGTGCGGCGCAGCTGGTAGCGCAGGGCGATCGGCACCCACTCGGCGAGGGAGCGGCCTCGGATGCGGACCACGATGGCGGCGCCGAGCAGGGCCCACAGCGGGGTGAGGAAGAGGGCGGCAGGGACGCCCATGGTCATCAGGACGGCGAGCAGCAGCAGGCCGCCGGTGCCGGCGATGGCGAGCTGCGGGAGGTTCAGGCCGAGGAGGATGCCTCGGCGGGCGCGGACGGGGAATCGGATCGTGTCGGGGTATTCGCTGGTCAGGGCTGTTCTCTACCTGGGGTGCGGGGGCGGGGCCGGTCCGGGCCCTCCCGGACCGGAGCGGCACGGGAGGGCGGGCGCGAAGGCGCGGGGACACAGCAGGGAGAAGGCACCGGGCGTCAGGAGGACGGCGGGCGCTCGGGAAAGCGGAAGCGCTGCCCGGCCGGAGCCGGAGTGGACGGTCGGCCCGCGGGCGGCACGATGACCGGGCTGAAGGCCGGGCCGCTGGGCGAAGCGGCGCCGCCGGCGGGCGCGGCGGAGGAACCGGTCGAGGCCGGTCCGGTGGCGGAGGGTCCGGCGGCGGAAGGTCCACCGGTGGAGCCGGGTGTGGAGATCCGGGAGGCACCGGAGGCGCCGGCCGCCTTGCTGGCCGGCGAGGTGCTGCCTGCGGGGAAGGAACCGGCGGCGGGGGCGGATCCGGAGGAGCCCGCATGGGCCAGCAGGGGCGTGCCCTGGTCGCCGTCCGAACGGGGCCTGGGGGTGGAGCGGGTGAGCAGGGGGACGCCGCCGTCGCCCGGCCCGGAGCGCGTGGGCGCCCCGTAGCGGAAGCTGGTCGGGGTCGCCTTGGCGAGGGCGCCGGTGGCGCTGTCGGTTGAAGGCCCTGATCCCGCGCCGGACGACATGCCGGGAACCTGGGAGGGGCCCTGCGGGCTGGCGGCCCCGCTCGCACCGGCCGCTCCGGCACCACCCGCGACGGCTCCGGCGCCCCCGGTGCCCGCGCGCATCGCCATCTGCCCGCCCTGCTTGGCGGCGGCGGTGGCGGTCTGCAGACCCGCGGCGGTGGAGCGGTGCAGGTCGTGGGCCTGCCCGTCGCCGGCCCAGTGCACGAACTTGTAGATCATGAACGGGCAGCACAGGACCAGGGCCATCACGACCAGGCCGGCGATGATGTCGCTGAGCGCGGTCAGGCCGTCCTTGGTGTCGCTGTCGCCGATCGCGGAGACGCCCACCAGCATGATGATCGTCATCACCAGCTTGGAGACGACGACGGTGGCGGTGGCTTCCACCCAGCGGCGTTTCCAGTCGCGCGTCGGCTCCCAGGGGCCGCCCGCCGCGGCCAGCGGGGCGAGGACGACCAGGACGAGGATGCTGACCTTGCGGAAGATCATCATGCCCCAGTAGAGGATCGCGCCGACCGCGCAGCCCAGGGCTGTCAGGGCGGGGATCGCCCAGCCCAGCGGGGTGGTTGCGGTGATCATCGAGACCTTGACGAGGCGGCGCACCGCGTCGTCCATGCTGGAGTTGGCGATGGTGAACAGGCCCCGGCTCAGGGCCTCGACCACGGCGATGGCCACGGAGGTGAAGGTGATCGCGCACATCGCGAAGAAGACCGAGGAGACGGTGCCGGTGACGGCCTGGCCGAGGGCTTGGCCGTCGCGGCGCCACGCGGCTCTGACGAGTTGCAGGGTGAACGTCATCACGATCATCGTCAGCGCGATGGGCAGGATCAACGCGTAGTTGGTACGGAACCAGTCGGCGGACAGGTCGACGGAGGTGGTCTGGTCGACGGCCCGACTGGCCATGTCGACTGCGGACTTGGCGAGGTCGCCGCAGCTCTGGGCGATCCAGTTGCCGATGCTGGTGGTGATGCCGCTGGCGACGCCGCCCGGAGTGAGGTCGCACAGCGCGCCGGCGAGAGGGAGGTCGCAGAACCCGATAGGGAACCCCCTCCTTCCTATATAGAGGAGCGGTCAGCTCACGGGTAGACGGTGGGGGCGATGGCGGCCAGTGCGCAGTCCTGCTGCGGGCGGCACTGGACGGCCAGGGTGATCGCCCGGGACTCGCCGCCGCGGCCGCCGCCGTTCCAGGCGATGTCGACGGTGCCGGTGACGGTGACGGCGTAGATGTACGCGCGGCTCAGCGCGCCGGGGTCCTGGGCGACGGCCTGCCGGAAGCCGTCCGGCAGGTGCGCCTGCAGGTCGCGGGCGGTGGAGGTCTGCTCGTTGTCGCGCATCCGCGACCAGAGCACCGGGTCCGGGACCTGGGCCTCGACGGAGGATCCGTCGGCGTACTGGCTCTCCGAAGTGAGCCACAGCCGAAGCCCGTTGACGAAGCCCGGCTGGTCGAGCGTGCGGGTGTCGTAGGACCACAGGGTGCGGGCGAACTCGGTGGCGTAGTCGGTCGGGGAGGTGGTGTGCGGAGGACGGGCCACGCTCCCTGTGGCCTCGCCGGACGGTTCGGCGGAGGAGGGTGCCGGGGAGGCTGGCCGGGGGGCGGTGGTGGGCTGGGCGGCGGGGTGGTCGGCGTGACCGCCGCCCGCCAGCCGGGCGGCGAGCCCGGCCAGCAGGGCGGCGGCCAGCAGCACGCCCAGCCCGATCAGCATCCTCCGGCCGAAGACCGGACTACTGCTGTACGGACGGGACTTGGGCACTTACTTGACCTGCGTTCCGAGGGTGGAGAAGAAAGCGACCAGGCCGTTCGCGGCGCCCAGCAGCAGAGCGACACCGCCGGCGGCCAGAACGCCCTGCTTGCCCTTGCTCTCGGCGCCGTGGCTGCCGGTGTGGTGGCCCCAGGCCCAGACGACGCCGGCGACGGCGAGTGCGCCGACCGTGGCCACGATTCCGAACAAGTTGATGCTGCTGACGACCTGCTTGAGGACGGACAGGCCCGGCAGACCGCCTTCGGCAGGGGTGACGCCGGGGTCGTAGGCCAGGCGGGTGACTGCCTCGGCGAGGATCAAGGACAAACGTTTCTCCAGGGGGATTTGGGCATGCCGGGGCGCGGGACGGCACGCCGCCGCGGCACGGAGGTGAAGGGGGAAAGGGAGGGGAGGGGGAAGGTCAGGGGACGATGCGGCGGATGGCGATCACGCCGGATTTCCAGGAGTCCCACTGGGCGATGCGGACCACGTCGCCGGTGTGCGGGGCGTGCACCACGAGGCCGGAGCCGATGTACATCCCGACGTGCTCGGGGCCGCTGGGGCCCGGCTCGGTGAACAGCAGGTCACCGGCCCGCACGTCGGCCGGCTGGACGGCGGTGCCCTGCTTGACCTGGTCGTAGGTGACGCGGTCGAGGGTGTTGACGCCCGCGGCCCGGTACGCCTGCATCACGAGGCTGCTGCAGTCGCAGCGGCCCATCGGGTCCTCGCCGTGGCTGTTGGTGCAGGAACCGCCCCACTGGTAGGGGGTGTTGAGCTGGCCGAGGGCCCAGCGGATCGCGGACTGCACGGGCATGGGCGCATCGCTGGGGATCTGGTAGCCAGCCGGCAGGGTGCCTGGCGGGATCACTCCCCAGTCCGTGTCCGTGCCCGGCGATGTGCACAAGCCGGGCGAGGCGGCGGCCGTCGGCGCGGTGCCGGCGGCGGGTACGCCGAGCGAGGCGCCGATCGCCTGCTGAAGGGCGGTCGCCAGCGGCTCCCACTGTGCGTAGGCGTCCGGAAAACCGCTGAGCTGCACCTTCTGCGCGGCGATGGTGAGCGGCAGCTCCTGCCAACCGGGCACCGCCAGCAGCGCCTTGTAGAAGGAGGTGCTCGCGTAGACGGGGTCGGTGACCTGCTCGGGGGTGCCCCAGCCTTGGGAGGGGCGCTGCTGGAACAGGCCCAGGCTGTCGCGGTCGCCGTAGGTGAGGTTGCGCAGGCGGGACTCCTGCATGGCGGTGGCCAGGGCGATGACCTGGCCGCGGGCCGGGACCTGCAGGGCGATGCCGGTGGCGACGATGGCCTTGGCCATAGGGATCTGGGTGGTGGGCAGGTCCAGGCCCTCCACCGGGACGGTGGGTCCAGATCCGCCGCCGAGGATCAGCTTGACCGCTGCTTCGACGGCGGCGCTGTCCACGGCTTGCGAGTCCGCTGTCGGGCAGGCGGCCGCCGCGTTCCCGGCGAGGGCCGCGAACGGCACGGCCAGGAGGAGCGGGGCCAGCAGGATCCCGGCCGCGAGGCCGGCGGCGAGTTTCTTCACCGGCGGCGCCGCTGGCGGCGCGGACCTCCTCGGTGCGGGCCCGGGGCGCGGGCGGTCGAGAAATCGGGCAGGGGGATTCCCGGCACGGGTGTCTCCGATCGTGTGACAGCAGCGCAGGCGGACTCGTCCAAGGGCGTGCGTGCGCTGCAAAGGGGTGTGGTGGAATCGGCCGGGCCTCCGATCCGCCTGCGTCCGAGGGAAGTTCCCGCTTCCGTCGGTGCAGGTCAGCAGGTCGGTGCTCCTGGCGACAAGCAAGACGCTAGGCGGTCGGATATCTCCCGGGCAAGGAATCCACGGATTTTCTCCGGCCATCTCGAATTCCTTGCCCGGGAGATATCGGGTCGCCTACGTTCTTGTTCAGGCCCAGCGGCGAGGATCGCGGCGGGTCCTCCCCACCTGCCCCGCCCACCGGGCCTTCGGCCGGCCTGCGCGACACCGCGCCGCCGCGCCCCCGCCGACCGGCGGCACCCCCAACCCCTGCGAGGACATGACCACTTGACCCAAACCGAACCCGACTACACCCCCGACTACACCCTGCTGCGGGGCGACGCCCTGACTCGGCTGACCGAACTGCCCGCCCGGACGGTCGACTGCGTCATCTGCGACCCCCCGTACAACTCGGGCGGGCGCACCACGCAGGAGCGAACCGGCCGGACCGCCCGCGAGAAGTACACCTCGGGCGTGAAGGTCGTCCTGCCGGACTTCCCCGGCGAGCACAAGGACCAGCGCAGCTACGGCTTTTGGCTCAGCCAGCTGCTCGCCGAGGCGTACCGGCTGACCGTCGACGGAGGCACCGTCGCCGTCTTCTCGGACTGGCGGCAGCTGCCGATCACGACCGACGCGCTGCAGGCCGGCGGCTGGCTGTGGCGCGGCATCGTGCCCTGGTACAAGCCCGCCGCGCGCCCGCAGAAGGGCCGTTTCACCCAGAACGCGGAGTTCGTGGCCTGGGGCTCCAAGGGGGCGATGGACGGCGACCGCAACCCCGTCTACCTGCGCGGGCTGCTGGAGGGCAGCCAGCCCAAGGGCTCCGGTCGCGAGCACATCACCCAGAAGCCGCTGTCGATGATGCGAGAGCTGGTGAAGATCTGCCCGCCCGGCGGCACCGTCCTGGACTTCACCGCCGGGTCCGGCTCCACCGGGGTCGCCGCCCTCATGGAGGGCCGGTCCTTCCTCGGCATCGAGCTGACCGAGCACTACGCGGACATCGCCGAGCGCCGCCTGGCGGAAGCCCGGCAGAGCCTCGCCGAGGCCGACCCGTCGTAACCCCACCACCTTCCCCAACCACCGACCACTGCAAGGAGCTTCACCCTGCCCACCCCTTGTCCTCCCGACCCCGACCGGACCTCCGGCTGCGGTCCCGGTCCCGGCCCCGGCCCCGACGGCCGCAGCCCCGACGACTGCCCGACCTGGTGCGCGAGCGACTGGTCGTTCCACCGCCTGGCCAACGGCCACGACGTCTTCGTCAGCCCGTGCCAGCGGGTACGCATCGAGGACGACCCTGCGGCCACCTGGGAGCCGGCGCTGACCGTGACCGCCTACACCAGCGCCGCCGGAGACGTCCTGTGGCGGGCCGAGCTCAGCGCCTACACCCCCGACGCGGTCTTCAAGTCGCTCCTGTGCGCGCTCGCCCGCGACCTGGCCGAACCGAACCCCCGCGACCAGCGGCGAGCCCTGCGCGGACCGCGTGTGGAGAGCGCCTTCGAACTCCTGCCCCAGAACGGCTGGTACCGGCAGGAGTTCGGCCTGGAGCGGTCCTTCCGGGGCGCCACTCTCGCCTGGACCCTGTGGGGCAAGGACGAGAGGGGCGAGCGCTGGCAGGTCCGGTTCGCCGACGCCACCCCGGCCCACCTGGTCGCCGCCGCCTGCCGACCGCTGCTCGAAGAGGAGGAGCGCCGGCGTGCCGAGGCCGTCGAGAGCACGCTGGCCGCCATGCTCTCCTGCGACCTGGACGACACGGGCCCGTCCCCCGCCGAGGAAACGGCCGAGCACGCGCCGCGCAAGCGGGCCAAGGGGGCCCCGTTGGAGACCGTCCTGCGCATCGCCCGCGAGGACCTGCCCGAGGGCACCCCCGTCAACTCCCGCGCCGTCGCGGCCGCGGTCCGGGCCCGCGACGTCGGCGTCAGCACCCGCCGCGCGCAGGAGGCCGCCGCGATCCTCAAGGCCGACCGCCCGTAGGGGCCCGCGTCCGGGTGGCGGGCCGCGACCGCGCGCGGCCCGCCACCCGGGCAGCCCACCCCGATCCCGACCACCCGCCCGAGGGAGCACTCGTTGAACAACACGCACGGCCACCCCGAGGCCACGAACGTTTCCCGTAGGGAGGCGCGTTGACCGGCGGCCAGACGGGCGGCGAGCCGCTGGCCATCGCCGAGCACTGCCTGGAAGGCCCCCGCGATCCGGGCGACGCCCGACGGGCCCTGCATGTCCTCACCGGTGAGCGCGGCTGGCCCAACCACCACAGCCCCGAGACGGAGCACACCTTCGTGGCCAGCCCGTGCGGCTTGGTGCACGTCGGCTACCTGCCCGACCACTTCTGGCCGTGGAAGCTCGACGTCACCGATGCGCCGTTCCAACTGCCCAGGTGGCGGGCGGAGTTCTCCCCGCAGACACCCCCGCTGGTCGTCGCCGCGATCCTCGACACGGTGGCGCGGACTCTGGAGAGCGCCCCAGACCGCCTCACCGGCACCACCCGCGACGTCGCCGAGGCCGCCTCCGTCCTCGCCCGGGCCGGATGGCGGACCAAGCACACCGGCATCCGCACCACCGTCACCTCGCCCAAGCCCCGGGCCGGGCTCGCCGGCCTGTCCGTCCAGCGCCACCCCGAGCCCTGGCAGGGCGACGAACTCGACCGGTACGAGGACACGATCACGTTCTGGTGCGGAGCCGACAACAGCCCTGCCAGGTGGACCGCCGACTTCACCCGCGACACCCCGACGCATCTGGTCGCCGCCGCCACCCGTGTCCTCGTCCACCCCGTCGCGCCGCTGCCCGCCATCACCCGTACATCCAGTCCCCGGATGGCAGCCGCCCGCAGGCGCCCCTCCCACGCCGACCCGGCACACCGACCTCCCGAACCTGCGACCAGCAGGCACGACGCCCTGCCCCGCACCCACACCCACCGGCCGGCACGCTGAGACGCGGCGGTGGTTCCCCACCGCCTCCAGCGGCCGCAACGTCCCCGCCGTCCGACGGAAGGGCACCCACCCTGACGTACTACCCCGAGGTCAGCGACCTCGCCAGCGAACTCGGTCTGGACGGCCTGCAGGCCGCCGGCCCCCGCACCCGCGAAGTCCTGGAGTGGCTCGCCGACCACGACCGCGACCGCCTGGTCCTCTACGGCTACGGCCCACCGGACGGCACCGCGGGCGACCACTACTACCTGGTCTACGACCACGGCCGCCATCACAAGGGCCGAGCACCGTTCATCGCCGTCCACCTGCACATCGGCCCCGGCCCCGGCCCGCTGCGCGCCGAGATGCAGGACCAGCCGATACCTCCGCTCGCCGAGAACTGGCTGGCGGGCCAGGGCGCCGACCGCGGCAGGCTCCGGCAGCTCGCCGCCGACGTCTTCCTCCCCCTCGGCGACGCCGAGTCCACCCGGATCGAGACCCTGCTGCGGGAGTCCGGCCCGCGCTTCGAGATCGTCGACAGCCTCTCCACGCGAACCGGCGACCACTTCGAGACCTACACCATCGCCGCCGATCGCAACCCGCCCGACCCCAGCAAGCCCGTAGCCCTGTTCGTCAGTTTCCGTACCGGAGAGGCCACTTCACGCCTACGGGGGGCAACCTTCACCAGCCGCGAAGCCGCCACCGAATGGATGCGCGGGGTCACGCCCCCGCCGACGCCCGCTCAGGCCCGCGCCGAGGCCGCCCGCCTCGACAGCAGGCCCGACGGGACGCCACCATCCTCCCCCGACGCAGCCCCAGCCCGAGCGAAGGAGGTCCGCCGCCGGCACCACCGCCACTGACCGACACCCGCTCGTCCACCACCAGCCCACCCGAGAGGCCCCCCCTGACTCCCCGCCCGCTCTTCACCGACGCCCTCGTCCGCGCTCAGGACTGGTACGACCCGGACAACATGCTCCACGTCACCCCGCGCTACCTGGCCGGCGCCGAGAACGGCGAGATCGACACCGTCCTGGGGGCCATCCCTGAGGCGTACGGCTGGCACACCCGCCCCGCCGTGAACGGCCCCGCCGAGTACTTCACACCGTTCGCCTCGCCCTGCGAGCGGGTCCGGATGGGCTTCCGCAACGACTACGACGACGTCCCCTGGCAGATCGTCGCCCGCAGCGACCCCTACTCCGGGGGCTTGGCGGACTGGCAGATGACCTTCGGCTGGCACACCCCACCCGAGATAGTCGCCGCCGCGCTGGACGAGGTCGCCGCCGCCGTGGAGGAGAGCAGGGGCAGCAACGAGAAGCACGCGTTCGTCCGGGGCGGCTCGGGGCTGGGGGCTCTGTACCCCTTCGCCCTGCGAGGCTGGTCGGAGACCATCACCGCCCGAGCGTGCACCCTCACCTCGCCCGACCGCCTCGTCACCGCGCGCCTGTCCCTGGCCGAACCGCCGCTCCACAAGGACGGTCCCTGGCGCGACCCGTTCCTCAAGGTCGCCTGCGCGACGGGCGAGCAGTCCACCTCGTGGAGCGCGCGGTTCACCGCCAACGTCCCGCAACGTGTACTGAACGCCTTCACCACCGCCGTCGCCAGCCCCGAGCCGCTGCTGCGCAACGCCGACGGGCTCACCGAGGGAATGAAGGCCCAACTGACGACCGTACCGGTAGCCGCCGCTGGGCGGGCCGAGGCGGCCACCGGAACAAGCCCCGCACTCATCGCGGCCGGCGAAGTGCCCAGGACCGTCCTGAGCACCCCGCCGCCGACTACGCTCAACACGGCCGCGCCCCGCCCCGTCCCCCACCGTTGAAAGAACACCCTTGTCCGCCTACACCCCGGCCGAACTGCAAGCCCTGCGCGCCGCCTACCCCCACGACCGCGTTCCCGACGACGACGGCGACCTCACCCTCTACCTCGCCACCAAGGCCCTCGCGGAGGTCACCGGCGGACTCACCGAGAGCCTTGGCGTGTTCAGGGCCGCCGACTGGGACGCGGTCCTGGCCGACGACCACGTCAGCCTGCTGACAAAGCCGATCGAGGCCACCACTACCGGCATCGACCTCCTGCTGCAGGGCGGTCATGAAGTCCAGGCCGAGTTGCTCATCACCACCCGCCGGAGGATGATCCGCACCCTGGGCCCGGTCCTCGAACAGGCCGAGTACCTCGCCGTCCACGCCGACGGCCCCCGCCGGGCCGAGGCCGTCGAGCACCTGCAGCAGGCGTTCGAGGGTGCCCGCGAGAGCCTCACCGCCGCCGCCGAACTGCTGCAGCGCCACCTCGACCGCCAAACCCCCGCCCCGCAAAGGGCGTTAGGGCGATCCGCCGCCGCCCGCGCGGTCAGCCGCGTCCTGCCGGCCGCACCCGCCCCCGCACCGGTGCCCGGCCCGAATGCCACCGCAACCCAGGCCGCGGCCGAGCAGGCGAAGAGGCACGGCAGATGATCCTCGACACCCCTCCCCTGCCCGCAGTACGGAGTTCCACCTGACCCCCGACACCCCCGTCATCGTCACACCCGGCCACCTCGCCGGCCCCGGCGACCCCGATGCCGCGCTCGCGCAGTTCTTCGAGGAGAACGAGACCTGGCAGCGCTGGCGGCCCCGCGACGAGAGCACCCTCGCCGTCCACGAACAGCAGACCGCCCGGATCGAGCTGGACCACGAAGCCGACGGCGACCGGCCCCGCTGGACCATCGCCGCCTACACCTCCCCGGTCGGTGAACTCCACTGGCAGGCCCGGTTCTGCGCCCGCACCCCGGTGGAAATCGTGATGGCCGTCGCCGACCACCTCGCCTCCTCGCTCGACCAGCACCCGGACGCCCGGTACGACGCCCTGCTGTGGGAGGGCCGCCCCTTGGACGCGGCCGTCCACCTCGCGGTGGAGGACGCCGACCCGCCGTGGAGGGAGACCGCTCTGGGCAGCGATTTCACCCGCGCCGACGGCACCGGCGGCATCCATCTGCCCGTCCAGGTCTCCGGTTCCGCTGTCGCCGTACCCGGCGCCGTCGTCTGGGGCGGGCCCCGCGGATACGAACATCTCCGCTGGCAGGCCGAGTTCACCGCCCACTGCCCGAACTCGATCGTGGTCGCCGCGCTCAACGAGGTCGTCGAACCGCAGGCAGCCGAGCGTCTGCGCGGGCAGGTCCCGGCCGCCCACGTGCCCCAGGTCCGCATCGGGGCGCGCCCCACCCGCTCCTCCGCCGCCATCGCCCACGGCCGCCACCACCCCAGTGACTGCATCCGGCCAGCTCCCGCCCCCATCGATCCCGCACCGCCCGGCGGTGAACGCCGCCGCCGCTGACTTCCGAGAGGACACCCTTCCGATCGCCGCCGAACCCGACGCGGACACCCACCTCGACATCGCCACCCGCCACCTCGCGGGAACCGGCGGCCGCTCCAACCCCGTCGCCCGCCACGTCCTCGCCTTCCACTGGCGTCAGGACCACAACCGCCCCCTCGACCAGACGTTCGTCTCCAGCCCCGACCACCGCATCCGCATCGCCTCGGGCCAGCTCGACCCCGGAGCGTGGTGGCGCATCTCGGCCGCCCGCGAACCCCTCGGGCCGCCCCAGTGGATGGTCGGCCTCTCCAAGGACATCCCCGAGGAGTTCGTCACCGCCGTGACCGAGGCCCTCATCGTCCCGCTGCCCGGAACGGACTGGACGGGCGAGAAACACCCGGCCCTCAAGGAAGGGCAGTTCGCGGGCGACGCCGCCCTGGACGCGCTCGTCGCCGCGGGCTGGCACAAGCGAGGCGACATCGGCGGCGTCCGGCACGTCGAGTCCCCCGACCGTCTCGCCCGCGCCGTCCTGCGCCGAAACGCCGATCCCCTCGACCTGATGGGGCACTGCGCGCTGGCGATCGAAGCCGGCCCCGAGGACGCCGGAGAACCCTACTGGCAGGCCCTGTTCACCGCGGACGTGCCCGCGCTGGTCACCAGCGCCTTCGTCCAAGCGCTCACCGACCCGGCACCGCTGCGGCGCGACGGCGACGGGATGGACGAGCGCCTCCTCGCCCACGCCGGCTACACCATGACCCAGGAGGGCCTCCTGCCGCTCCCGCGGGCCTACACCGACCACGACCTCGACCTCGCCACCGCGCAGACGCTCTCCTCCCTGCTCGCCTTCGCGGACCAAACGGTGAGGGTCGAGGACGCCATGGAGGTACTGGCCGACCAGGTCCTCCCCAGCACGCAGCAAGGGCCCACAGCGTCCACCAGCTGGGGCGAACTCCCCGAGGAACAGCGGCTGCTGGGCGCGATGCTCGCCCTCGACCTGGTCGTGGACTCCTCGCGGTACGTCCACCGCCTGCTCGGCCTGAGCGATGCGGACGCCGATGCCCACTGCCACGACATGTTCAACCCGGAGGGTCTGGTCACCCACCCGGTGTGGGATCGCGTCGTGGACGGGGCGGTGCCGGCCGTGCCGCTGGAGAGCCTGTGCTTCACCAACGAGGACCTGTACGCGGCGGCGGGCACCGTCGCCGCCCACGTGATCACCTGCGTCGAAGCCTCCGGGGTGTCGGAGGGGTTCTACGACCAGCCGATCGCCAGCCGCAGCACCCCGGACGGCGAGATCATATGCTGGCAGGACCTGCCGGACCACATCGAGTGGCCCGCGCACGACGAGGTCTACCGCCGCTTCACCGCCGCCGGTGCAAAGGCTGTCGGCCTGTTCGCCCCCGGCATGCCCCGGCCCGCCCCGCTGGTCGAAGCGGCTCCCGTCCACCTCGCCGGCCCCGGACACCTCGCAGCCACCACCCCCGCCGCACCGCTGCTGGCCGCCGGATGGACGCCCGCCAACACCCCGTTCGCCAGGTACGTCAGCCCCTGCGGCCGTATCAGCACCACTGAGGTGGCCAGGGTCGCCGGCGCGGAGTGGCTCACGGTCTACACCGACCCGTCGACCGATCTGCCGCTGTGGGTGCTCTGCGCCGACGAACGGACTCCCGCGGAGATCACCACCGCCGTTCACCAGGCACTCGCCACCACCTACACCACCGCGCCCGCCGACCTGCGCTACTCCACGCCCTCCGGCGGCCTGGAGCCCCTGGCCGAGGCCGGCTGGAGCGAGGACAACGTGGCCGGTCACACCTTCTGGACCTCGCCCGACGGCGGGACGGTCATGGTCGACCGCACCAGCAACCTCGTACACGCCCAGGGCCACGCTCCCGGCTGGCTGGTCACCGCAGGCGACATCAGCCCGGGCGTGCAGGCGGGGTGGACCATCGAGATGACCGACCGGGTGCCCCGCCCACTGCGACGCGCCGTCACCACCGCCCTCGTCCGCACCACACCGGTCACCCGGCTCGCCCGCCAACTCCCCGCCGAACACACGGCACACCTGACCGCCGCCCCCCTGAAGCCGCGACCGGCAGCCTCCGCCCGCGTCGACCGCACTGCGGCCGCCCGCCACCGCTCCGTGGACGCCGACACGCTCCGGGCCGACGCCGCCGCTGCCCCTGAGCAGTCCCGCTCCCCGCACCGGGGCCGCCCGCGCTGACCCGAGACCGCCCACTCGCCCGAGCACGAACGGACCCACCCATCCCCGACAACCTGCCCGACTTCATCGACGTACGCCCCGCCTACCTGGCCGGCCCCAACTCCAACATGCTGCCGTTCGACTGGCTCATCAGCGAGCGGGCCTGGGAATACAGCGACAGCCGAAGCCTGGGGTCGCACCTCTTCTGGAGCCCCGACCACCGGTTCTGGTTGGGCGAGGTCCTGAGCGGCCCAGAGGTCTCGTGGCGCTTCACCGCCGTCCGCGAACCGCTCGGCCCCGCCGCCTGGATGGTCCGCCTCTCCGCCCAGACCCCGACCGAGGTCCTCGCGGACCTCGCGGACCAACTCGCCCTCGCCGACCGCTCCGACGAGGAGCACCCCGCCCTCCAACAGCCTGCCGACCGCCGCTCCCTGCTGGACATCCTGGGCGACGCCGGCTGGCACAGCGTCTACCGCAACGGGGCCCTGGAGATGGAGTCGCCCGACCTCCTCGCCCGGGTACGGGTGCGCGTCGACCCGCCCGGCGACCCGCTCGACCTGGACAACCCCCACATCCATGTCGAGGTCGGGCCCCGCGGCCGGGGCGGGCAGCCGCCCTACTGGCAGGCCGACGTGAGCACCGGCACGCCCACCGTCATCACCGACGAACTCGCCCGCTTCCTCACCGCTCCGGGCCCAGTCACCCGGGACAAGCGCTGGATGGACGAGCGCCTCCTGGCCGAGTTGGAGCGGCTCGATCCGCCGACACCCGAGCGGCCCGCCCCACGCAGCGCGCCTCCCGCCGCCACGACCACCATCGCGCAGCGGGTCGCCGCGGCCGGTTCCCGCACCACGAGACAGGTCCTCTCCACCGCCCCGGCCGGCGGCGCGCTGCCCGCCGCAGAAGCCGCACTCCTTCCGGCAGGCCGCCCCGTCCGCTGAGCCCTCCACCGACCTACAGGGAGGAGCCGACCATCGCCCTCCCTGCACGGCCGACGACCGGATCCCGCTGGCGCCGCGTCGGCGGGCCGCCCCTGCGCTCTGGCCGACGCTGACCAGGCGTGGCCGGCCGCCGCCTCGCCAACCACCCACCTCGACCAAACCGGCACCCGCCGCCCCCGCCCCTCCGCTGCTGACCCCGACGCGGTCCAGCAGCCCCGAACCCGAAGCGAGGACCACTGCACTCCGATCCCGCCCCCGCCGGCCTGGCCGACGACGACGATCACGACATCGACGTCACGATCTTCCGTCACCACCAACGAGACGACATCTACGCCTCCTACGGCGGGCGGATGACCGGACCCGTGGGCGACGCCGTCCTGCTCTCCCTCGGTTTCCGCCCGCACGAGATCCCCGGCTTCTTCCGCCTCCCCGATCCCGAACGCGACAGCGAGGAGCGCACCCGCTCAGCCGTGCGGGCCCTGCGCACGATGGGCCACTCCGTCGACACCGACCCTCAGTTCGACGTCCCCGGCACCGCCCCGCTGCCCAGCGAAGCACCTGACGTCGCGTTCGCCCGGCACCCTGATCTGGGGATCGTCGCCGCGGTCGCCGACGGCATCCCCATTCACCCCGGCGTGTTGCTCACCCAAGCCGGCTGGCAGCACCGCACCGACCTCGACCTGTACTACCTCTCGCCCTCCCAGCCAGGTGAAGAACTCGACGCCGTGGCGGTGGCCACCGCACGGCTCCAGCGCGGCCGGTACACCACCGCCGTCCAGCCCGACCTCGCCCACGCCGTGGCCATGCGGGGCACCGACACCCGCGAACGCATCCGCGTCACGCTCTTCCCCGGCGCCCACGCCCGGCTTGCGTCTCTGAGCGCCCAGTTCCGCAGTCCGGCCGGCCCGGCGGCGCAACGCGGCAACACCCCCGCTGCCAACGCCTCCGCCCCTCCCCGGTCCCGCAGCCGCTGACCGCCGGAAGTGCGTACCTGTCGGCTTCGGCGGCCGGCAACCGAAGGGTCGGCGGGCAGGAACCCCCGCCCACCGACCCTTCGCCCTGGCTCTCCTGCGGCACATGCCGGCGACCCGAGGCGGTTACGCCACCGCTTCGTAGGCCGCCCGCAGCAGCGGCGCCGCCCGGGCCAGAGCGGCCGGCGAGGTAATCCGCACCTCCAGGTCGCCGGTGCCGTGATGGCCGATGCCGCGCACGTTCCGGGTGAAGCCCTCCTCCAGGCCGACGGTGGCCGGGTCCAGGCGCAGGTAGACCAGCAGCGAGCCCACCTGGACCTTCACCGAGGCGAAGTTGGGGCCCCGGCGGTAGGCCGTGTACTGCTTGAGCTGGACGCTGTGCACGTCCCCGAAGTCCAGCAGCCGGCCGTCGAGTTCGTCGTACAGCGCCCGCACGGCCTGCGCGGTGCCGGCGAGCCGCTGCTCGGCCGTGGGCCGCGCCACCGTCAGGGCGCCGCTGCCGCTGCGGGCCGCGTTCCCGGCGACCGAGGCCACCAGTTCCAGTGCCAGCAGGTCCTCGCCGAACATCCGGTAGCGGACCAGGTCGATGCGCCGGTGCATCTCCCCGATCGCGTGCACGTCGTAGCGGGAGTAGTCCGCGGCGATGCAGATGATCCGCGGGCTGCTCCAGTCGACCTCGGCGACCGCCTCCGGGCCGAGGCTGCGCGCCACCAGCGCCTCGAAGGCGTCGTGGTGGTCGCGCAGCCATGCCAGGTAGAACAGCGCCTGGTTGATCACGTTCTGATCCCGGGTCCGCTTGTACTCCACGATGACTGGGCTGCCGTCCTCGTCCAGGCCCAGAGTGTCGATCCGGCCGCCGTGCAGCGGACCGGTGCGCACCTCGGTGTCGAGGAAGAGGACGCCCAGCAGCATCTGCATGTTCCGCTCGACGTACGCCTGGAGGTCCCGCTCCAGCGGGACGGCCGCCCCGGCCAGTTCCGTCGCCGAGCCGCCACTCCGCCGGAACACCCGCAGCACCATGTCGCTCCCCTTCGCCCCTCCCCCGCCGGGCCGCCCCGGCGGATGGACCGGCCAAGCTACATGCCCAAATCGGCAGATACCAGACGTTGTTGCCGATGTCTCACTTTGTCCTGGAGGGAATAGAGAACCGCCCTGCCAGCGGGCGCGCCTCTTCCCGATCTGCCGGACCGTCACCCCGTCCACGGGGCCGCACGCCGGATACGACCCCGGAGAAACCGCGCTTGCCGATCCCGCCCAAGCTCGCCCCCAAACCCCACGAAGCCGTCATCGCGGCAGCCGGCGACCGCGACCACCAGGTCCCGAGGCGCTTCAACGCCCGCACCCACCAGGTCCTGCTGCGGGAAGGGCTCGCACACATGCGCCCCTTCACCGCGGGAGGTCGCACCTACCGATACGAGGAGCTGTTCGGCCCGCCGGACATCCACCTCACCGCTGCCGGGCGGGCCTACGCCCAGCAGCACGGAGTGGACACCCCGCGCCGCAGGATCGTGGTGATCTCGGGCGGCGCCGAGAGGACGGACCCCGGGATCAACGAGGCCGGTCGACCCAACGCGCTGCGGGCCGGCGAGTTCTACGGCGGCCGCCACCACCGCTACCTGCGCGCGGCCGCCGACGCGCTGACCGCCGAGCGGGGCCTGATCTACATCGTCAACGACCTGCACGGGCTCGTGGGCCTGGACTTCTGGCTCATGTACAACGAGATCCGGGTGGGCGACGAGAAGTCGGTGCGCGCCGGCAGCATCCGCGACCAGGCACGGCGCCTGGGCCTGGACGATGCCGACGTGATCGTCCTGGGCGAGCATGCCCACACCGACCTCGTCGCCCCGGCCGTTCCCCACGCCCTCGTGCCTCTTACCGGCGACATGCTCGGCCACCAGGCCCAGTGCCAAGCGGTGGCCGAGGACAGCGAACTGGCGAACTCCTGGTGGGAGCAGGCCGGGCGGCGATTCGAGGAACACCGCGAACCGCCGCCCGCGGCACCCCGAACCGAGGCCGGCATCGACCGCACGGCAGCCGCCCGAGGGCAGGGCCCACACCCGCGCTCACCGCTCCGCCGCCCCGGGACCGCAGCCACGTCCCCCCAAGTGTCCCGCCCCGACCTCCCGTCCAGCACGTCCGACCGCACAGTGGCCAGCCGCTCCCGGCCCACCTGACCGAACTCCACCCGCCTGCCCACCCGTTGGAGGATCCTCGCTTTGACCACCCCCGCACCGCCCCCCACTCCACCGCGCACCAAGGGCGGTGAACTACGAGCCAAGATCGCCCGGTTCCTCGCCGACCGGCCGCAGGAAACGTTCACCACCGCACAGATATCCAGGGCGCTGGGCCACTCCAACGGTGCCGTCGTGCAAGCGGCCGAGACCCTGGTCAAGCGCGGCGAGGCCAACCAGGTCGGCGCCGGGAAGCAGTTCCGCGCGAACGCGCTCACCGCCGCTGCCGGGAAGACCCCGGTGATCAGTCCGCCGGGAACCCACTCACCCCGCGCCGCCGCGGCCAAGGCCCGAACGAGCGCTCCCGCGCCGACCCCGCCGAAGCCGCCCACCCCCGCGCCTGCCCCGCCCAAACCGGGCGGCCCGATCCGCCGACCGGGCGGCCAGCTCTACCACCCCAGGGAGCTGGCCGACCTGCCCGACGTCGAAGCGCTGACCCGCCTGCGCGCAGCCGACGTGCCGGTGCTGCTCTACGGCCCCCCGGGCACCGGCAAGACCTCGCTGGTGGAGGCGGCGTTCCCTGACCTGATCACCGTCGCCGGCGACGGCGACACCACCGTCGGCGACCTGGTCGGGGAGTACACGCAGGACGACGACGGCAGGTACGTCTTCCGGTACGGCCCGCTGGTCGTCGCCATGCAGGAGGGCCGCGCCCTGCTGATCGACGATGCCACCCTGATCTCGCCGAAGGTGATGGCCGCGCTCTACCCGGCGATGGACGGCCGCCGCCAGATCCAGGTCAAGGCCCACAAGGGCGAGACCATCCAGGCCCAGCCGGGCTTCTACGTGGCGGCGGGGCACAACCCGGGCGTCCACGGCGCGATCCTGACCGATGCGCTGGCGTCCCGCTTCAACGCGCAGATCCAGGTCGGCACCGACTACGACCTCGCCCTGGCACTGCGGATCGACGCCCGGGTGGTCAAGATCGCCCGCAACCTCTCCCACAAGGTCGAACTCGGCGAACTGGGCTGGGCACCCCAGCTGAGGGAACTGATCGGCTACCAGAAGATCGAGGCAGTCCTCGGCACCAAGGCCGCGCTCGGCAACCTGATCGGGATCGCACCCGCCGAGGACCGCGACACCGTCGCGGACATCGTCCGCAAGGGCATGGGCATCACGTCGGTCGCACCACTCACCCTGGGCAAGCAGCTCGCCGCCACAACCGCCGCGGCCTCCCGGCAGTCCCCGGTCAGCACCAACTCCGCCTCCCGGGGCCGCCAGCGATGAGCGCCCACCACCACATCCAACCCCCCGCCACCACGCCCGACGACGACGCCGACCTCGCACGCTGGGACGACGACGGCGCCCCGCCCGCGCAGCCCCAGCCCTCCCCGGCCGCGTGGCTGCGCGTCGGGGCCGAACTCGGCGACCGGTTGGTGGTCCTGTCCGGACGTCAGGACCTGATCGTCACCTGCCGCCCCGGCACCCGAAGCGGCGCCCCGGCCGCCTACTTCCCCATGCTGGGGGAGGTCGAGTTCGACGCCGAGCTGTTCGCCCCTCTCCAACCGCACGAAGTCCATCCACGGATCCCGGGCGACGAGGACCGCTACCCCGCCGCCTGGGGGGTCTTCGTCCACGAGGCCGCCCACGCGACCCACACCGTCTGGCGGCAACCGCCCGACGCGGAGCCGCGCGTCGTCGAGGCCGCGCTCCTGCTGGAGGAGAGCCGCGCCGAAGGCGCACACCTGACCAGGCGTCCGATGGACCGCACGTACCTGCGCACCAGCGCCCGGACCCTGGTCATGCCCGACATCGCCAACCCCCGCGTCGCGGGCATCGAGCACGCCGCCACCGTGGCAGCGCTCATCCTCGGCCGCCGGGACGTCGGCATCCTGGACGCCGGCGAGACCCGAGCCGTCGCCACCCTGTGCAAGAAGGTGCTGGGCGCCAACCTGCTGGCCACCCTCACCGGCATCTGGACCGCCGCCCACCAGTGCGCCGACCACGACGCCGCCACCATGCTCACGCACGCCCAGGACTGGTGCGACGCCCTGGACACCGCACTTCCCTCCCGGCCTGTCCCCGAGAACCTCGCCGACCTGCTCTCCGGAGCCGTGGGGGTCGTCATGGACCGCATGGCCGCCAACGACCTCGCCGACCGCACGGCTCAGGCCGCCGCGGACAGCGCCCTGGCCCGGCGGGCGGAGAGGCAGGCCAAGGGCCGCGCCCAGCAGGCCGAGCAGCGACGAAAGGCCGCCGCCACCGCCAAGTCGGTCTTCACCCCCCGCGGCACCACCGTCAGCCCCGACGGCACACCCGCTCCCTACTACAGTCCGGTCACCGGCACCCGCCGACCCACCACCGCCGAGCAGCGCGCCGCCGCGAGCCTGAGCCGCGCCCTGCGCGCCGCCGCCTACCGCGAACGCACCGAGGAGCGAACCACCAGCCCCACCCCGCCCGGCCGCCTCAACATGGGCCGGGCCCTCGCCCGCGACGCCCAACGCGCCGCCGGCGCGGTGCCCACCGCCGAGCCGTTCACCCACACCCGCCGCCACAACTCCCCCACCCCGCCGCTGCGGGTGGCAATCGCGGTCGACGTCTCCGGCTCCATGTCGGCCGCCTGCGGACCCGTCGCGTCCGCCGCCTGGATCGTGGCCCGCGCAGCAGCCCTGACCGGCCCCGACTCCCGCACCGCCACCATTGCCTACGACCAGTACCTGACCGCACTGACCAGGCCCACCCACCGGCCACCGGAGCGCGTGGTCCAGTTCGACGCCAACGGCCGCGCCCACAACCTCGCCGACGCCATCGACGCACTCGACCACGGCCTCGACCTCAGCCGCCCCGGCACCGGCCGCCTCCTCGTCATCGTCACCGACGCCCAGTACACCCCCAACGAAACCGCAAATGCCGTCACCCGCATCAACCGCCTCACCACCGCCGGCTGCGCCGCACTCCAACTCACCCTCACCGACGAATCCCGCCATCTACCGGGCACCACCCTCCTCCACCTGCCCCGCCCCTCCAGCACCCCCGCCGCCATCGCCCAAGCCGCCACCGACGCCATCCGCAGAACACGCTAACGAGCTGCCTCCGGTCAACTTCGGCAACCGCCTCCGAACCGGGTCGGCTTGCTATAAGCGCCTCAACAGCACCAGGGGCACAACAACCACAGGATGCAGAGCAGCGCCTGGTTGATCACGATCTCGCCATGGACACGCTTGCACTCAATCACCACCAAGCTGCCGCCCTCGTCCAGGCCAGGCAACTTCATCGCTAAACCGCCGCTCCGGCGAAACATGCGCAGCGCCATGCCACCCCCATGTCTCCCTCACCGGGCCGCTCCGGCGGATGTATCAGTCAACCTAAATTCCCAAATGGGCAGATGCTCGGCAACGTTTCCGATGTCTCATCCGCGCCATAGGGAAGAACAAGCTTCATGGAGCAATCACCCCACCCCGCACCCACTCCAAGAGAAGGAGGAATTTATCGAAATGGCCAATGGAGTCGCCACAAGAAAAGGCCAAGAAGCCGATCGGACCGAAAGGAAAAACATCCCGGCACTTGCCGGCAATTTTCGCAAATTCACAGAAACCTCAACGTTCGGTACACTCACCCATCGAGACGGGTGGCTAGTAACTTGCAAGATGAAATCCACCGCCCTAGCCATATGTCAACTGTTCGACGGAACCATCGATGAACAAATCAACGAGCCCAAGGGTGAAATTTTCGTAAAAACTAGAGCAAGTTGCATCGAGATATCAATCGTCGCCACACGCGCCGTCGCAGCAAGATCCAGGAGGATTGACGGCGCGGGGTTTGAACCCAGGGCAAAAAGGCCATCAGTAGATATTTACTTCACCCTCCTTAATGCCGAATGCTTGGGAATATTTAACTATCGATCATCATCCCAGTCGATGATCGACGACCTCTCCGCCCTGAAACGCGGCCCCAACTATCCACCAGCCATCATCGCCAGCGAATTCTTGCACTATGAAACCAGATCCGGGCAGACTGTCGGATATAGGAAAATCAGCATCAGGGAAATCCCGCATCCTTGACTTGGCCACCTTATTGATCCGAAACGGCAAGGATCCGGTCTCGTTGATCCGGGTGTGACGGATCTGGTGCAGGACGCGCGGCGGCTGTCGCCGAAGGCTCAGGAAGTTCTGCGCATGAGGGCGCTCGCAACGCTTGGGGCGGGCCGGGGACCGTTGAGAGGTGGCCAAACTCCTGTGCGTGAGCGTGGAGTCGGTGGGCAACTGGTGGGCTGGCTGGCAGTCCGACCGCCACGAGGCGCTGGTGTCAAGGAGCCGCGGACGGCGGGTGGGCGAGTACCGGGTGCTCGATCCGGACCGAGAGCAGCGCGTCCGGCAGACGCTGCTCGACCGCCGACCGGGAGACATGGGTTTGGGCGGCCAGTTGTGAACCCGCGCCGTCACCAGGGACCTGATCGCCCTGCTATATCGGGGGCGGCTGACCGAGCAGGGCGTGGGCAAGTACCTCAAGGGCTGGGGCCTGTCGTTCCAGCATCCCGACAAGCACGCGCTCAAACAGGAACCGGAAGCAGTCCGCGCCCGGCGCGAGGAGATCCGGCCCGTGATCCGCGCGAAGGCCCGGGAGGAAGGTGCAGAGCTGCTGCTCGCCGACCGGACCGGTATCCGCTCGCACGAGGTCTCCGGCCGCACCTGGGCCCCTCGCGGCCGGACGCCGATCGTGCGCCGGACCGGCAACCGCTTCTCGGTCAACGCGATGTCCGCGATCAGCTCCCGAGACAAAATGTGGTTCACCGTCTACCGGGGATCGTTCACCGCCGAGGTGTTCTGCGACTTCCTCGACCGCCTGAACAGGCAGTTCGACCGCCCCGTCCACCTCGCCATCGACCGGCACTCCGTCCACCACAGCAGACGAGCCCGCACCCGGCTCACTGACCACCCCGGACGCATCACCCTGCACCTGCTGCCCGCGTAAGCACCCGAGACCACCCCGGACGAGCTGGTCAACGCCGACCTGTAACGGACCCTGCTGCCGGCCTCCCGCGCCCGCAACGCCAACCAGCTCACCGACGAAGTCCGACGCTTCTTCCAGCGCCGCCAGAAGCAGCAACACATCGTCCGCGGCTACTTCCAGGGCGCGCACGTCCGCTACATCACCGAGGTGCCGGAAATTTAGCGTTTCGGATCAATAGGTTCTCAGGCGACAACATCCTCCCACATCGCCAACAGCTCATCCGACATCAAATTCGTATCTGGGTCAGCGGAGATCACATATCGATGGGCGACAGTACTCGGGCGGAGGACGGCGGTCACTCCGAAAGATTCGAGCAGTTCACGGCGGACTACTTCGTCTGTTGCTGCTGCCCATTCGGAAGCTACGGTTCGTCCTGTACGGATCTTGCGCCAGCCTGCGGGGTGGTCCGGTTCGGCATGCAGTTCCTTCAGTTCTTCGGTCATTCGGGCGTATGTCTGGCGGTACCACTGGGCGTCGGCCGGCTCGTCGTACAGGCCGGCCGCGCGGTCGTCGCGCAGTCGCTTGCGGTTGGCCTCCGCTTCCGCGATGCGGTCCTTCTTGCCTGTGCCGGGATCGTAGACGGTCTCGACGAACTCGGCGGCGCCGAACCTGGGAAGGAACCACTGCTCCAGTTCCGCGTCCGCCTTGGCCATGTTGATGGACGGGGAGGGTTTGCAGTCCTCTGCGCCCGGCAGGCCCCGGAACTTCGCCGTACAGGCATAGGACCGGTTCCATACCGCCCCCTTGCTTCCCCGGCTGCCGCTGACGACCAGGGTGTAGCCGCAGTTGCCGCAGGTGATGTTCCCGGACTGCCGGTAGACCCCCTTCGGGGCGCGCTTGACGCTGCGCTTGGGGGCGGTCTTGGCGACCAGGGCGTCGTGCGTGGCGCGGTTCCAAAGCGCGGGCCCGATCTTCACCGGTGTGCCGTCCGGCCCGAGGACCGGCTGGCCCTTGTGCATCAGGTACCCGAGGGCCGCGAGGCTGCACAGGATGCGCTTGAGGCTCTTGTTGCTCCAGGGGGTGCCCAGCGGCTCCTGGCCGTAGTTCACCCGGAGCTGGTCGTTGGGGGAGAGCACTTTTGCGCGAGTGAGGCGGGCTGCCTCGGTGGCCACGGTGATTTTCCCGGTCTGGTCGGCGAGGATGCGGTCCTTCACGTTGCGGATCTCACCCGCGGCGTCCGAACTGCCCAGATCCTCATCCCCGTGGTCCAGGATCGCACCGACGACCTTCGTCGTCGGTGCCAGGCGCTTGTACTTGTAGCCGTAGGAGGGCTTGTTGTGGGGCTCGCCCGCGGCGCGGGCCCGCTTCACCTCCTGCCGATTGCGAGTACGGATCGCCCGGTGCTCCTGCTGCGCCCCGAGGGCCTTGTAGCCCAGTTCCATCTCCTGGTTCGGGTCGTCCAGGTCCCACAGGCCCAGGTGGTCGCCGGTGACCAGTTTGCGGCCGAGTTCGTGGTTCTCCCGGGCGGTGCGCAGGACGTCCTCCGCGTTGCGGCCGATGCGGTCCACCATCGACCCGGCGATGCCGTCGTAAGGCCCCATTTTGCCGAGCAGCCACGGACCGAAGCCGTCGCGCGTACGGGGGTCGGTCGCACCGGATACCTCCCAGTCGTCGGCCCACGCGATGACGTGCCCACCGACGGCATCCACCGCCCGCAGGATCTCGTCCCGCTGCCGCTCCGGGGAGGACGTGACGCCAGTCATCCTGGAGAGGCGACGCACACCCACCAGACACAGGCCGCAGCCGTCGTATGGCGTGACAGGATCCATGTCCCGATGGTCCGAGGAATTGGGCATCCGTGCAGGTCGGGAGGGCAGGAAGAGTGCCATGTGCGTCCGTTCCGGGCGCCACATAATAGCGGGCCCTGGCCGGGATGAACGCCCACATCGAGAACGACCTCCCGCTGGCCGTCCTGGACACCTGCCGCCTCACCGGCCGCACCCCGGACCGGCTGCACGCCGACTACCTGCGCGTCAATGCCCTGCTCGCCCAGGTCGAGGCCCAGGTCCGCGAGTCCCTGCTGCCCGTCCCGGCCGGCGGCCCGCTGCTGCACGTGCTCTCCGTCTGGAGCATCGACCGCGCCCGCGACGCCGCCTGGGCCTCCGTCCTCGCCCTGTGGGAGCTGCGCCGCGTCCCGCCGGCCCGCGCGATGGTCGCCGACGCCCTCTCCGGCTCGGTCGGCATGGTCAGCCGCGCCCTGCTCACCCCGCTCAGTCCGAACTGACGCCCCGCCCCGCCCGGCGCCCCGGACACTCCCGTGCCCGGTGACGGCCCCGTGCCCGCTGACGGTCCCGTGCCCGATGATGGGACCCCCGGCGGCACCGGCACCGGGCGAGCACGGGACGGGACGGCCATGGCGAAGCGCAAGAAGGGCGACGGGCACCGCGGCCCGGAGGTGCGGAACTTCGTGCAGGTGGTCCGGCAGCCGAGCCTCGGCGTGGAACTGTCGACCGGCCGGGCCTGGGTGGGCGTCGACCAGCAGGTGGGCCACGGTTCCGCGGACGCCCTGTTCGCGCTTACGGACGAGCAGTACGCGGCGGCGCTGGCGGGCGAGGGCCTGGGGCCGTTCACCGGCGAGTGCTGGCGCGGCGAGCACGACGACCTGCTGCTGTTCCACCCGGGCGGGGCGTCCTGGTACCCCGAGCACTGGCACCCGGCCCGGGCCCGGATGCTGCCGCCCCGCTTCGAGGGCGAACTCTGGTGGTACGTCGACGCGTTGGACGGACCGGCGGACGGCCCCGGGGCCGCCGTCGCCCGCCTGCTGGCCCCCACCGCCGACGGCCCGGTGTTCCGCCTGACCGGCGAGGACGCCCACCCCCGCCCCGCCGCCCTGATCGGCGGCCTCGGCCCGGGCAGCGACCGCGCGCGGGCCCGGGCGGTCCTGGGCGAGCCGGTCGAGGCGGACGGCGACGGCGGCGACGGCAACGGCAACGGCAATCGCAGCGGCGACAGCGACCTGCACGCCGTCGAGGGCGACCGCGTCCGGCTGGAGTACGCCGACGGCGGCCTGGTCTCGATCGCCCTGGAGCGCCCGGCCCCGCGGCCGCTGCCGGACGGGCCGGTCCGGGCGCTGCTCGCGGTGCTCGGCGAGCCGGAGGGCGGCCCGGCCTTCCGGGAGCTGGTCCGGCTGGCGGGCGGCGCGCACCGGCGCTGGGCGAGCTCGTCCGGCCCCTCCTGGCGGCTGCTCGCGTTCGACGGCGGCGCGGAGGTGCTGACCCGGGACGGCGAGGTGCTGGGCGTCCGGCTGCCCGCGTCCGGCCCGCTGTCCGCGTCCGGCCTGCTGCCCGGCTCCCGCACGGAGGTGCACCGGGCGCTGGGCGCGCCGTCGGCCACCGTCGCGGGCACCGACCTGCACCGCTACGGCGCCCGCGACCTGCTGGTCGGGTACGGCGCCGAGTTCGACTCCGCGCGGCCGGGCGCGGCCCCGGTCAGGGTGACGGCGGTGCCGCGCGGGGTCAGCGTGCCGCGCGACCCGTACCGGTGGCGTTCCGGCGAGTTCACCCTGTTCCTGGACGTGCTGGGCCGCCCGGAGTCGCATCCGCTGGTCGGGTGGGTGCGGGCCCTGCCGGGGGCGCGGCTGGTGCTGCGCCGCGGCCTGGTCACCGCGGTGGTGGTCGGCGAGCACGGCGGCCACCGGGCCGAGCGCCTCGCGGCCTTCGTCGACGGGATGCCCGCCGCCCCCGCCCGCGGGGACGTCCCGTTCGGGCTGCCCCGCGAGCGCGGCGAGCGGGACGACCTGCGGGAGTTCGCACAGGGCTGGATCCACGTGCACTGCGCCGACGGGAGCGCGGTCAGCACCGTCACGGTCGCCCGGCAGCCCCCGCCGGTGCGCTGACCCGGCACCGGGCGGGGGAGGGTCCGCCGTCAGGCCCAGCTGGAGTGCAGCGGCTTGCCCTCGGCGTAGCCCGCCGCGCTCTGGATGCCGACGATCGCCTTGTCGTGGAACTCCTCCAGGCTCGCCGCGCCCGCGTAGGTGCAGGAGGAGCGGACGCCCGCGACGATCGAGTCGATCAGGTCCTCGACGCCGGGGCGGGCCGGGTCGATGAACATCCGGGAGGTGGAGATGCCCTCCTCGAACAGGCCCTTGCGGGCGCGGTCGTAGGCCGACTCGTCGGAGGTGCGGTTGCGCACGGCGCGGGCCGAGGCCATGCCGAAGCTCTCCTTGTACTGGCGGCCGTCGGCGGTGGTCTGCAGGTCGCCGGGCGACTCCAGGGTGCCCGCGAACCAGGAGCCGACCATCACGTTGGAGGCGCCGGCGGCCAGCGCCATCGCCACGTCGCGCGGGTGGCGGACGCCGCCGTCGGCCCAGACGTGCTTGCCGAGGCGGCGGGCCTCGGCGGCGCACTCCAGGACGGCGGAGAACTGCGGGCGGCCGACGCCGGTCATCATCCGGGTGGTGCACATCGCGCCGGGGCCGACGCCGACCTTGAGGATGTCCGCGCCCGCCTCGACCAGGTCGCGCACGCCGTCGGCGGAGACCACGTTGCCCGCGACGATCGGGACCTGCGGGTCGAGGCCGCGCACCGCGCGCAGCGCGCTGATCATCGACTCCTGGTGGCCGTGCGCGGTGTCCACCACCAGCACGTCGGCCCCGGCCTCCAGCAGCGACTTGGCGCGGCCGGCCACGTCGCCGTTGATGCCGACGGTGGCGGCGATCCGCAGGCGGCCGGCCTCGTCGACGGCGGGGGTGTAGAGGGTGGCGCGCAGCGCGTTCTTCCTGGTCAGGATGCCGACCAGGGTGCCGTCGGCGGCGACCACGGGGGCGAGCTTGCGGTGCGCCTCGTTGAGCCGGTCGAAGGCGGTGCGCGGGTCGATGCCCTGGTCGAGCAGCAGCAGGTCGCGCGACATCACCTCGGCCAGGCTGGTGAACCGGTCCACGCCCTGGCAGTCGCTCTCGGTGACCACGCCGACGGGCTTGCCGCCCTCCACCACGACCAGCGCGCCGTGCGCCCGCTTGGGCAGCAGCGACAGCGCGTCGGCGACGGTGTCGCCGGGGCTGAGGGTCAGCGCGGTGTCGTGCACCAGGTGGCGCTGCTTGACCCAGCCGATCACCTCGGAGACGACCTCGATCGGGATGTCCTGCGGGATCGCGACCAGTCCGCCGCGCCGGGCCACCGTCTCGGCCATCCGCCGTCCGGCGATCGCGGTCATGTTCGCCACCACCAGCGGGATGGTGGTGCCCGTCCCGTCGTTGGAGGACAGATCGACACCCTGCCGGGAGCCCACCGCGGAACGGCTGGGGACCATGAAGACGTCGTCGTACGTGAGGTCGTACGCGGGCTTGAGGTCGTTCAGGAAGCGCATGAAGGGGCTCTCTGGCTGGGGAGAAACGTTACGGCGCGACGCGGCCGAGCCGCACACACCCAACGTTCGATTCTCGTTGAATCCCCCGCTCCGAGCCAGCTCACGCCGGAATCCTGAAGATCGACACAACCGGGGCCCCGGGATTCCGGAACCCCCTCGTACGATCCTCCAAGAGCTCCTCGGTACGGGTCCGCACCGGCCGGGCCGGGGCGGGCGGCCCCGCGGCGGCCCGCCTCACGCCCCCAGGTAGCGCAGCACCGCCAGCACCCGCCGGCTGTAGCCGCTCGCCCGCGGCAGGTCGAGCTTGTCGAAGAGCGCGTTGAGGTGCTTCTCGACGGCGCTGAGCGAGAGGTGCAGCCGGGCCGCGACGGCGGCGTTGGTGCAGCCCTCGGCGAGCGCCTCCAGCACCTCGCGCTCGCGCGGGGTGAGCCGGGCCAGCGGGTCGGCGCGCTCGGTGCGGACGACCAGGCGGCGGACCACTTCGGGGTCGATGACGGTGTCGCCCGCGCCGACCCTGGCCAGCGCGTCGAGGAACTCGTCGACCTCCGCGACCCGGTCCTTCAGCAGGTAGCCGACCCGTTCCGCGCCGGCCGCCAACAGCTGTGCGGCGTACCCCCGTTCGAGGTGCTGGGAGAGCACCAGCACGCCCACCCGCGGCCACCGGGCGCGGATCCGGACCGCCGCCCGGATGCCCTCGTCGGTGTGGGTGGGCGGCATCCGGATGTCGGCCACCACCACGTCCGGCGGGTCGGCCTCGACCGCGGCCAGCAGCGCCTCCGCGTCGCCGACGGCGGCGCGGACCTGGTGGCCCTCCTCGGCGAGCAGCCGGACCAGACCCTCCCGCAGCAGGGTGGAGTCCTCGGCGACGATCACGTGCACGGCAGCTCCGCGGTGACGACGGTGGGTCCCCCGTGGGGGCTGTGGACGTGCAGGGTGCCGTCGAGCGCGGCGAGCCGGCCGCGCAGCCCGGCCAGGCCGCCGCCCGCCGGGTCCGCACCGCCGCCGCCGTCGTCGCCGACCCGGACGGTGAGCCGCGCCCCGTCCTGCTCGACCCGGACGTCGACGGCCGCGGCCCCGGAGTGCTTGGCGGCGTTGGTGACGCACTCGCTGACCACGAAGTACGCGGCGGTGCGCACCGCCTCGGGCAGCGGGCCCGGCACCGCGTAGTGGATCCGCAGCGGCAGCGCGGCGCGGGCCGCGATCCCGGCCAGCGCCTCGTCCAGGCCCAGCGCGTCGAGCGCGGAGGGGTGGACCCGCCAGGCGACCTCGCGCAGCTCGGTGAGCAGGTCGCCGGCCTCGCGGTGGGCCTGGCCGAGCAGGTCGGCGGTGCGCCGCGGATCGGTGCCGCGCCCCGCCCGGGCCAGCAGCAGGCGCAGTGCGACGAGGCGCTGCTGGACGCCGTCGTGCAGGTCGCGTTCGATCCGGCGGCGCTCGGCGTCGACGGCGTGCAGGACGGCGGCCCGGCTGTCGGCGAGCTCGGTGACCCGCCGCCGGAGCAGCTCCGTCTCGGACGGGCCGAAGCAGTCCCGGGCCAGCCGGGTCTCCAGGGCGGCCAGCGAGAGCAGGCCCTGCACCGCCAGGAACAGCAGGACGCCGCCGAGCAGCACCTGCCCCGCCAGTTCGGACCAGCCCAGCGACCCCCGGACGGCCCCGGCCGCCAGCAGCCCCGCCAGCAGCGCGCCGCACCCGACCAGGCCGAGCACCACGGCGGTGACCAGTCCCGTCCCGGCCCGCGCCGCCAAGTAGCGCCGCAGCACCCGGGGTTCGGCCCGGTACCGGTCGGGGTGGCGGTCACCGCAGAAGGCGGTGCGGCGGGCCCGTTCGAGCGCCGCGAGCCGATCGGTGACGGCAGCGGCACCGGCGCCGCCACCGCCGGGCAGCAGCGCCAGCGGCAGGTGGAGCAGCAGCAGCGGAGTGACCAGCACCCCGAGCAGCACCCCGGCGCCCCGGCGCACCCGGCCGCCCTCCCCCACGCCCTTCTCCCCCCGCGCGTCCTCCCCCTCGCCCATCTCCCCTTCTTCCTCCCCTGCTCTCCTGCCACCCACCACGCCCCGTGCCGGCGAGCCTATGCGAGGGCCCGGCGGGGCCGCCGGGGCCGGCGGTCGGTGCGGCGCGAGCGGTTCAACCCTCCCGGCGGTGGCGGGCGGAGCGGCCGCGCAGGCGCAGCACCGGCCATCCGGCGAGCGCGGCGACCGCGAGGACCGGCACCGCCTCGGAGAACACCCCGACGCAGTCCTCGACCAGCCCCCAGCGCTCGCCGAGCAGGCGCAGGTACCCGGCGGTGATCAGCACGCCGTTCCAGGCCAGGCTGCCGATCTCGGTGAAGCCGGTGAGCGGCAGGATCACCTCGCTGGGCAGCGGCCGGAGGAGGCTCTCCAGCGCGATGGCCAGGCCCGCGCCGGGGCCGCCGAGGGTGTCGACCAGCCCGGCCGCCCACCCGGCGACCCCACCCCCGGGAGCCTGCTCGACGATCGGGGCGACTGTCTCCAGCAGCACGGTGTGCTCCTCGTGGTGAAGGCCCCGGGCCGGTTGCCCGGGTGCGTCCTCCACGCTAGGAACCGCAGCTCACGGCCGGTACGCGGTTTCCCACCCGACCCGACTGCGGTTTTCCGCACCCCTGCCCGACCTGTCCGAACGGCCCGCCCGAACGCCCCGGACGCGCGCCCCGCCCGAACGCCCCGCCCGAACGCCCCGGACGCACCGCGGCCCGGACGCGCCGCGGCCCCCTGCGGCGCGCGGTGCGCCGAGGGGGCCGAGAAGGCGGTTCCGGTGGTCGGGCCGCTTAGTAGCCGCGCCAGTGGGAGCCGTAGCCGCGGGCGGCGGCCATGTTGTCCATGTTGCCGTAGCGGGCGTCGCAGTAGCGCGAGCTGGCGACCAGGTTGTCGACGGGGTTGCGGATGTCGGTGTGGCCGGGCAGCGCGTACGCCTTGAAGGTCGGCATGATCACCTGGGTCAGGCCGATCGACGGGGTGCCCTTCTTGGCGTTCGAGTCCCAGTTGTTCTGGGCGTTCGGGTTGCCGGAGGACTCGGCGATCGCGGCGGCCCGCATCGCCTTCGCGGACGGGACGTGCTGCCCGTTGGCGGCCAGCACGTCACGGGCCTCCTCGATCCAGCCGTCCAGGTTGTTCGGGTAGGTCTTCTTCGCGGAGGCGGCGGCCTGCTCGTCCTTCGCCTTCTGCTCGGCGGCCTGCTTCTCCTCCTGGGCCTTCTGCTCGGCGGCCTGCTTCTCCTGCTCGGCCTGCTGCTCGGCCGCCTGCTTCTCCTGCTCGGCCTGCTGGTCCTGCTGCTGACCCTGGTCCTGCTGCTGTCCCTGGTCCTGCTGGCCCTGGTCCTGCTGGACGGCCTCGCGGTCCTCGCTGCGGGAGGCGGCCTGGTCGCCGTCGCGGTTGGCGTCCTGGTTGTCCTGGTTGCCGGCGGCGGCGACCACGGCGGCGTCCGCCTTGTTGGCGGCCGGGCTGGCGATCGCCTGGGAGACCGGGAGCAGGGTGCCCACCGCGATGGCGCCGGCCAGGCCGATGCCGAGAACGGCGTCGGGCATGCGGTGGTGGCCCATCCGCACCTGCGGCAGTCGGCCCAGGTTGTGCTTGATGCGTCGCATGTTCGAGTACCTCCGAGAGTCGGTCCAGGTCACGCCGAAGCCCGGGTGGACATGCGGGACTCCCGCTCGGTGCGGGGTTCCTCGGCCCGGGACGGCCGGCCCGGCGGCTCCTGCTCACCGGGGACGCTTGCGCCGCGCTGGTCTCGCGGTCCGCTGCGCCGTGTCAGCCCCGTGAGCACTCGGATCGGCTCGGGGCACAACCACGAGACTGCCGGAGCCCCAACGGCGCGGCAAACGTCCCGATATGCGCCCTCCACAACTCCTTCACATCCCGGATTCCCTTGCGCCGCAAGGGAGTTCACCGCCCAGGACCCCTCGCATTCCGGCCCGGTTATGAAGAAGGTCACAGGGGCGCCCAACGTCCCCCCACCCCGGGGCCCTTGGGCCCGCGGCCAGTGCCGCCAAGGCTTTCGGGGCTCCGGGCGCCCTCCGCGCCGCCGGAGCCGTGTGACCCCGGCCACCGCCCGCCGCTGTGACCCCGCTCTCCCCCCGGCCACGCACCGCAGCCGCCCGACCACCCGAACCGCCCCGCCCGTGACCCGGCTCACGCGCCCCGCGTGACCCGGCTCACGCACCGTCAGCCCGCCCCGGAGGCGGAGCCGGAAGCAGGCTGACGGAAGCGGGTCGGCGGGAACGGGCCGAGAGAAGCGGGCCGGCCGGGCCGGAGCCGGGCACCGGGCACCGGGCACCGGGCCGGGGCGACCACCGGATCGAACCGGGTTCCGGCGACGACCGCCCCGGCCCGCGAAGGTGCGCGCGCCCGCGTCGGGAGCGGCGCCGGTCCGGACCGCCGTCACGACAGGCGCGCCCTTCCCCCTCCGCTCCCGACTCTCGAAACAGGCTGAATAGCGAGTGCTCGTTTTGTTACGTGGAGCTACTCGGGAGTCACCTCCGGCCCGTCCGCGCCCGTCAGCCCGGACTCCCCTGCCCCGACGGCCTCGAAGGGCCCTCCATCCGCGCCCCGACCGCAGCGCCCGCCCCCTCAATAACAAAGTGGTTGATCGCTTTATTATCGAGGCCCCGCCGGACCGGCCGCCGGACGCGGGCTCAGCCGGCCGACCTCCCGACCGACTTCCCGACCGACGCCGCACCCCCAGCCGCGCCCCCGCCCACACCCCCGGTCGCGCCCCCGTCCCCGGCCGCACCCCCCGGCAATCGGTCGCCGCTGAGGTCGATCCGGGCGACCACGGCGGGCACGGCGACGCCGGGCAGCACCATCTGCCACATCCGCACCAGGCGCTCGGTCAGGTCGGCCCGGCGGGTGGCGGCCTCGGAGTAGATCTGGACGCCGGTGCAGCAGGAGACGATGTATTCGGCCAGCTCATGGACGTCCACCCCGGCCTGGAGCTCGCCCCGATCGGCCCCGGTCTGCAGGAAGCCGGCCAGGATCTCGGTCCAGGCGTCGAAGGTGGTGGGGTCGTGGAGTTCGAGCGCGTCCCGCTCGACGCCGAGCCGCACCCCGGCCCGCAGCACCGGATCCGTCCGCAGCTGCCTGGCCCACAGCAGCGTGGTGTCCACCGCCCGCTGGACGCCCTCCGATTCGAGGAGGGGCACCACCGTCTGCTGCTGCGAGGCGGCCACGGCCGTGGCGAGCGCCTCCTTGTTCTTGAAGTGGAAGTACATCGCCCCCGGGGTCAGTCCGGCCCGCTCCAGGATCCTGGCGACGCTGGCACCGGAGTAGCCCAGCTCGTCGAACGCCTCCGCCGCGGCCTTCAGGAGGACGGCACGGGTCTGCACCGCCCGCTCCTGCTTCAGTTCCTCACGCACCATGATCCCTCCGGAATTTTACAGAACGGTCACTACGGTATCGAATCGCGCCACTGTCGACCAGCCTTCTCCTTTACCTTTTCTTGGTTCGATCCGGGGCTGCCCGAAAACCTGGCACCGCCGAAACCGAACGGACGTTCTTCCGCTTCGGCGCCCAGGGGCAGACCGCCGACCGGAGGCCCGGACGCCCCTGATTGACTGCGGCGGGAGGTCAGGGTGGAGGCGTTGGTCGCGGCGTTCGCGCCGATCTGGGTACTGACGGCGGTCGGGTGGCTGGCCGGGCGGACGGGACTGCTGGGGGCGGACGCCGAGGCGGTGCTCGGGCGCTTCGTGTTCCACGTGGCGATGCCGGCCGCGCTGTTCACCGTGGTGGCCCGCACCGACCTGGCCTCGTTCGCCGACACCTGGGTGCTGGCCTTCGTCGCCGGGACGGCCCTCGCCTCGCTGCTGGGCCTGCTCGCCGGACGGCGCCCCGCGCGCACCGGGCAGCCGGGGCGGGGCACCGCCGGACGGACGGTGGCGGTGATGGCGGCGGGCTACGTGAACTCGGGCAACCTCGGCATCCCGGTCGCCGCGCAGGTGCTCGGCGACGCCTCGTACGTCGCGCCGGTGCTGCTGTTCCAGGTGCTGCTGGTCACCCCGGTGGTGCTGGCCGTGCTGGACGCCACCACCGGCGCCGCCCCGCCCTCCCGCGTCGAGCGGCTGCGGCGGCTGGCGCTGCTGCCGCTGCGCAACCCGGTGATCCTGGGCGCGGGCCTGGGCGCGCTGTTCTCGGCGGCCGGCTGGCGGCTGCCCGGCCCGCTGGCGCACTCCGCCGACCTGCTGGGCGCGGCCGCCGTCCCGGCCGCGCTGGTCACCCTCGGCCTGTCGCTGCACACCCCGCCCGGCGCGGTCCCGCAGCGCCCGGAGCGCGGCGAGCTGGCCGTCGCGGTGCTGGTGAAGGCGTTCGGGCAGCCGCTGGCCGCGTTGGCCGTCGGCACCCTGCTGCTGCACCTGTCGGGCCCGCAGTTGCGGGCGGCGGTGCTGCTGTCGGCGCTGCCGACGGCGCAGAACGTGTACGTGTACGCGCGGCTGTACGGGGCGGCCCCGGTGCTGGCCCGCTCGGCGGTGCTGGTCTCCACGGTGCTGTCGATGCTGACGCTGTCGGTCATCGCCTGGTCACTGGGCGGCGGTTGAGCCCGGCGGTCCGGGCCGGGCGGCGGAGTGCGGCAGGTCACAGGCTTCGCCCCGGCGGGGGCCGCTCCCGTAGAGTTCGGCGGTACGGATGGGGCGATCGAGGAAGCATCGGCAGTGACGAACCAGCAGAGCGGGCCGGGCAGCACCCCGGTCGAGGACGACACCGACTACGGCAAGGGCATCGACCCCGAACGCCTGGAGCTGTGCCTGAGCGTGCTCGCCGAGCTGGACGGGATCCACGTCGACCACCCGGACGCGATCCGGGTCCGGCTGGCGGTCGGCGGCCTCTTCCGCACCCTCAAGCAGCGCCGCCGCCAGGAGACCCGGGCCCGCAAGACCGCCAACGACCGGGCGGTGACGGCGAAGACCGCGACGGGCGCGCCGGGCCGGATCGACGACGAGACGGCGGGCGCGTTCGGCCTGAGCACCGAGACCACCACCGAGCTGGCCGGGATCCTGGAGCGCCCGCGCTCCTGCTACACCTGCAAGCAGCGGTACGTCGAGGTGGACGCGTTCTACCACCAGCTGTGCCGCGACTGCGCGGCGCTGAACCGCGCCCGCCGGCACGCCCGGGCCGACCTGACCGGCAAGCGCGCGCTGCTGACCGGCGGCCGCGCCAAGATCGGCATGTACATCGCGCTGTGCCTGCTGCGCGACGGCGCGCACACCACCATCACCACCCGCTTCCCGAACGACGCGATCCGCCGCTTCACCGCGATGCCGGACAGCGCCGACTGGATCCACCGGCTGAAGGTCATCGGCATCGACCTGCGCGACCCGGCCCAGGTGATGGCGCTGGCCGACGAGGTCGCCGCGGACGGCCCGCTGGACATCCTGATCAACAACGCGGCGCAGACCGTGCGCCGCTCCCCCGAGGCGTACCGCGAGCTGGTCTCGGCCGAGAGCGCGCCGCTGCCCGCCGGGGTGCTGCCCTCCTCCACCGTGATCGGCCGGTTCGGCTCGGGCGCGGTGGACGTGCCCGCCCTGCCGGGGCAGAGCCGCGGCGAGCGGCCGTCGGTGAGCGCCGAGGAGGTCACCGCGCTGGCCCTGGTGACGGGTTCGGCCTCGCCGGAGCGGATCGCGGCCGGCACCGCGATCGACGCGGGCGGCCTGGTGCCGGACCTGGCGGACACCAACAGCTGGGTGCAGACCGTCTCCGAGGTCGGCCCGATCGAGCTGCTGGAGGTGCAACTGTGCAACTCCACCGCCCCGTTCATCCTGATCTCGCAGCTGCGCCCGGCGCTGGCCGCGTCCTCCGCGCGCCGCAAGTACGTGGTCAACGTGTCGGCGATGGAGGGCGTCTTCGAGCGCGGCTACAAGGGCTCGGGCCACCCGCACACCAACATGGCCAAGGCCGCGCTGAACATGCTGACCCGCACCAGCGCACAGGAGATGTTCGAGACCGACGGCATCCTGATGACCGCGGTGGACACCGGCTGGATCACCGACGAGCGCCCGCACCCGGAGAAGATGCGCCTGCACGAGGAGGGCTTCCACGCCCCGCTCGACCTGGTGGACGGCGCGGCCCGGGTCTACGACCCGATCGTCCGGGGCGAGTTGGGCGAGGACCTGTACGGTTGCTTCCTGAAGGACTACCAGAAGGGCAAGTGGTGACGGACGCTCAGTCCCCGCTCGGGACGCACCCGCTGCCGCCGCTGGTCGGCGCGGGCGTGATCGTGCCGACCGGGGACGGGCGGGTGCTGATCGGGCGGCGCACCACCGCCGGGGAGCCGCCGACCTGGAGCCTGCCGGGCGGCAAGGTCGACCACCCCGGTGAGTCCTTCGAGGCGGCCGCGGCACGGGAGTTGGCCGAGGAGACCGGCATCGTGCTGCCCGCCCGGGAGATGCGGGTGCTGGCGGTGCTGCTCGACCACGAGCTGGGCCGCACCCGGGTGACGGCGGCGGTGCTGGCCCCGCCGAGCCTGGCCGAGGCCCTGGTGACCGAGCCGCACGCCTGCGCCGGCTGGGAGCGGGTCGCCCTGGACGCCCTCCCCGAGCCGATGTTCTACCCGTCCGCCCAGGTCCTCGCCGCCTGGCTGCCCGACTACCGCGCCCCGGGCGGCACGTGGCACTACCCGGCAGTCCCGCCGTCCTCCTGACCACCCGTCGCCCCTCGGCGGCCCGGCGGTCCCGGAGCAGCGAGCAGCCGCCCGCGTGAACGGGCGGCCGGGCGGCTGCTCGTGCGGGCGGGCGCTACGTCCGCTCCGCCGCCCGGAGTCCGATCCCGGCCGGCGGCCGGGCCCCGGCCCGGCGGGCCAGCAGGACGAAGGTCCGGGCGTACGAGTCGCCCTCGGCGACCCGGGGCCAGTCCAGCGCGGCGAGGGCCGCGGAGGCCGCGGCGTGCGGCTCGCCGTGCACCAGCACCTCGGCGCTCTGCTCGCCCCCGCCGGCGCCGAACGAGACCTGCACGCCGATGAGTTGGTCCCGGCCGAGGTCCCCGCCCAGGGCGGGGGCGAGCGCGGGCAGCACCGGGTTGCGCACCAGCCAGTCCTGCACGTCGTGGAAGCGCTTGCCGGTGCCCCAGCCGACCACGCCGCCGTGGACGGCGTGCCAGCCGGGCAGGCCGTCCGGGTCGGACGGGTCCAGGTGGCCGGCGAACCGGCCGTTGTGGGCGACGAGTTCGATCAGCGCGGCGCCCGCGGTGGACGCCCACACCTCGACGCCCCGGCGCACCGGGTCCTGGTCCCCGCCGTCGGCGCCGCCGCCGTCGAGCACGGTGACCCGGTCCGGGACGGCGGTCTCCGGGCGGTCCCGGTCGACCAGGAACACCAGGTCGACCCGGTGCGGGTCGCCGTCCGGCGGGGCACCCAGCCGCACCGCCAACTCCCCGGGCCCGCGCACCTCTTCGCCCGTCACCCGCCACTGTTCGCCGTGCAGCGCGGACAGTTCGTCCGCCACCGCACCCAACACCGCCTGCGCGGAAGGCCGTTCCGCACTCCTGCCGGGCGCGCCCGGGCCGGTGCCGGACCGGCCGCGCCACCATGATCCCCATGCCATGGCGCACACCGTAACGGCGCGGGGGTTCGCCCACAATGTGCCTGTACGGGGCCCGGACAGGTGGTCGATGACGTCCGCTATGTGTATCGTCGCACTGCGCGATCAGAGACTTACCGCGGGCAGCGACTGGGGGCGGCAATGGCGGTGGAACTACCGGCGGGGCTCAACCACCTCATCGGTCTGCTCGGGGTCCGCTTCCCGGGCGCCAACGAGGACGAACTGAACCAACTGGCCGACCAATTGGAGAAGTTCGCCGGTTCGTTGGACAGCGCCCAGATGACGGCGGACAAGGCGCTCACCCTGCTGCACGAGGTCTACCAGGGCGATTCGGCGGACCGGCTCTCGGAGCTGTGGAGCACCATCACCAAGTACTCCAAGACGATCACCGAGATCTGCCACACGGTGGCCAAGGTGCTGCGCGCCGCGGCCGTGGTGGTCGAGGTGGCCAAGACCCAGTCGATCACCCAGCTCTTCTCCATCCAGGCCCAGTTGGCGGCCGCCTCGTCCACCGGCCCGTGGAGCGCGGCGGCGGTGCTGCGGATGGGCCGCGAGATCATGAACCAGCTGCTGGAGGCGGCGGTCGGCAAGCTCGCGCAGACCATCACCCGGCCGATCGAGGACATGATCGTGAAGGCCGCGGAGAAAATCGCGCCCACCCCGGCCAACAACTCCAACGGCCAGGGCTTCTCCATCGACCTCGCCCAACTCGCCGAGTGCGCCGCCGGGTTGCGCCGGGACGCGGACGACATCGAGACGAACGGCACCAGCTTCAAGCGGATCGTGCAGAGCCTGAAGATGGGGGAATCCGGCGACAAGTTCGGCAAGTTGGTGATCGAGGCGGCCGAGAAGGTGCTGCAGACCATCGCCGAGGACGTCCTGACCCGGATCCTCGCCTCGTTCCGCGACACCGCCGACAAGATGGACAAGATGGCGGGCAACCTCAACGAGAACGAGGAGAGCAACAGCACCGTCCTGAACAGCCTCACCTCCTTCGCGAGCGTCCCGCTCAGCCCGAACGCCACCCCCGGCGGCACGGCCTCCGCGCTGAACAGCCCGCGCCTGGGCGGCGGGGACGCCGGACTCGCCGCGTTCGCCTCGCTGATGCCCAAGCTCGGCCCGCTCGGCTCCGGGGGCGGCGGCGGCCGGAGCAGCGGCACCAGCACCCTCGGTCTCAAGGAACCGTCCCTGCCCGGCAGTTCGCACGCCGCCGGTTCGGGCTCTGGCTCCAGCTCGGGTTCGGGCTCCGGCTCGGGCTCCGGCTCCACGGGCGGCGGAGCCGGCTCCCAGAGCGGCGGAGTGGGCTTCTCCACCCGGCTCGCGGTGCCGGGCAGCGGCTCCGGCAGCGCGAAGAGCAGCACCCGCCTGGAGACCCAGACCTCCGCCGAGGGTCCCGCCAACTCCGGTTCCTCTGGCGGCAGTTCGCCCTCCACCGTGACCAACTCGGCGAACCGCTCGGTGCCGCCCGGCATGATGGGCGCGATGGCGATGGGCCACGGCGGCTACGGCCCGGTCGGCGGTTCCGCCATCCGCGGCGGCCAGCGCCGCAGCGGCAACCGGGTCAGCGCCGAGGACCCGAACGCCGCCGCCCACCCCGACGGCATCATCGCCGACGACCCCGCCACCATGTTCCCCGCCCTCCAACTGGGCCGGGTCTCCCCCGAGCGCAAGCCCACCTCCGAGCACGACGACCGCTACGACGACGACTTCGAGCTCGATCTCGACAGCGTCGAGGACATGGACGGCGTCAACGGCTTCGAGGCCGTCGACTGACCCGGGCCCCTCACCCCGAAGGCTCCCGAAGGCTCCCGAAGACCCCTGACGGCCCCCGACCGGCCGCGACGCCACCTCGCGGCCGTTGACCACCCCGCCTACTCCGGCCCGGGCGGCTCCCACCAACGGCCCCCACTCTGTGAATTGACCGTGAACCGTAAACTTTTCCCGGCGGTGGTATGGACCACGAACGAAACAGGTGGCTAGGGTCGTAGCAGTCCGCGTTCGCGGCCGTGAGAACACCTGCGACGGGACGTGACCGTGGCCGAGACCCTACTGGCCCCCGAGTACGAGGCCGAACGGCTGGACGCCACCGCCGCCTGGGTCACCCGGCACCGGCCGCCCGGCAGCGGCGCGCTGGCCGAACTCGGCGCCGGCGACGGCGCGCTGACCGGACGGCTGCTGCGGGCCGGCTACACCGTGCACGCCGCCGAACCCGACCCGGCCCTGCGGGCCCGGCTGTGGAGCCGACTGCGCGGCCGGGCCCGGCTGCGGCTGAGCGGGGCCGACCTCGCCGCCCCGCCGCCCGTCCGCCGCCGCTTCGGGGCGGTGCTGCTGATCGACACCCTGCACGCCGGCCAGGACCTCGAACTCCTGCACGCCCTCCCCACCGACCTGCTGTTCGTCGCCCTGGCCCCCTCCGCCCTGGACGGACGGCTGCGCCCGTGGCTGTCCGCGCAACAGGGCTGGCTGCTGGTCGAGGAGATCGACCTGGCCGACCCGCTCCCCGCCCAGCGCACCCTCGCCCCGGGCAGCCGCGGCATCCTGCTCCGCCGGGCCGGCTGACCACCCGTCCCCCACCGGCCCCGCCGACCACCCGTCCCCACCGGGCCCGCCGAGCACCCGTCCCCCACCGCGCTCCGCGTCCCGGGCGTCAGGGCAGCCGGGCGATCTGCTCCCCCATCGCCACCCGCCCGGCCTCCAGCGCGGCCCGCAGCAGCCCGGTGTCCCGGGCCAGCCGCCCGACCTTCGGGGCGTCCGGGCCGGGGCGGACGGAGAGCACCGCGGGGCCCTCCGCGGGCGCGTCGAGGTCGTGCCGGCCGAGCAGTTCCTCGTCGGCGAGCAGCCGCCCGGCCCGCCCCAGGTAGGAGTCGCGCAGCGGCCCCGGGTAGCGGCGCAGCACCGTCCGGGCCACCAGCCGGGAGCCGCGCGAGGGCCCGTCCGCCGGGTCCGCCGGGGCGGGGAGCGGGCCGCGCGAGCGCAGCACCAGGACGTGGGTGGCGCCCTGGGCGAGCGCGGTGCGGAACGGGACGGACTCGGCGAGCCCGGCGTCGTAGTAGTGGCTGCCGGCGAGTTCGACGGGCGGCCCGGCGAGCAGCGGCAGGGCGGCGCTGGCGCGCAGGGCGAGGCGCAGCCGGGCGGGGTCGGTGAGCAGCGGGTGGAGGTCGGTGGAGGCGCCGGTGCCGGTGTGGGTGGCGAGCGGGTGCAGGGTGGTGGGGTTGGCGAGGATGGCGTCGAAGTCCATCCGGGCCACGTGCGCGTAGAGGTGCTCGACCAGGTGGTGCAGGTCGACGACGGGGCGGCCGCGCAGCGGGTTGCCGGGGCGGACCATGGCCCGGGCGTACTCGGGGTCGGCCCAGCCGGCCAGCTGTCCGGCGTCGCCGCTGAGCAGCCACGCGCCGGTGAGCGCGCCGGCGGAGGCGCCGTAGACGGCGTCGAACGCGGTGGTGAGCCCGGCCTCGTGGAGGGCGAGCGCCATGCCGCCGGAGATGATGCCGCGCATGCCGCCGCCCTCGACGGCGAGGGCGATCCGCAGGCCGTCGGTGCGCGCGCCGGGGCGGCTGCCGGTGCGCCGCCGTTCGGCGAGGGCGGCCAGGACGCGCTGCCGCGAGCCCCGCGTCCCGAAGTCCTGCTGGTCCACGCCCTGCTCCCGTGCTCGTCCCGCGCTCCGCGTCCGGTGCGCACGGCCGCCGGGGCGGGGCGGTGCGTCCGGAACGCCCAGAAGTGTCGCACACGGACCCGGTGCGCCGTCCGGCCCCGGCCGCGCTGCGCCACCGGTGCGCCCCCGGGCGTGCCGTGCCCAGGCCGCACCTTTCGCCCTGTTATGTGTGGTCGATGCCCCTCATCAACCGCGCGCCCCGGCTGCGCGCCGCCGCCGCCGTCCTCGCCGCCACCGGCGCCGTCGCGGCGGTCGCCCTGCTCCCCTCCGCGCGCCCCGCGTCCGCCGCGCCGGGAGACCTGGCCAGCGCGACGCTGGTGCAGCTCACCAACCAGGACGTCCCCGCGATCGGCCTGTCGGCGTACCACGGCGCGTACGGCACCGCGCGTTCCACCACGGTGCCCGACACCGACGTGGCGGACTTCTCCTCGGACCCGGACGGGATGCTGTCCCGGATCGCCGTCGCCACCAGGACCACGCAGACCGCCACCGACCCGTCCAAGTACTTCGCGCAGGCCCAACTCACCAACCTGGTGGTGTGGTTCAACTCCACCGAGCTCATCCACTACGGCCCGATCGAGGCCGGTTCGGTGGCCTCGCTGGACTCCTACGCCGAGTGCGTCCCGCCGCCGGTCGGCCCGTTCGCGCTGGCCTACAACCACACCGACGGGGACGAGGTGACCGTCCTCGGCCGCCGGGTCCCGGTCGGCACCACCCGGTTGCAGATCACCGGCGCGGACCTCGGCCTGCCGGCCACCATCGGCCCGTCCACGCTGGACGTCACGGTGACCCAGCACGCCGATCCGGCCGTGCAGAGCCGCCAGTACACCGCGGACGCCTGGCTGGACGTCGACATCTCGGGCACCTTCAACAACCCGCAGGGCCAGCAGCTGTACACCGGCCAGGTCACCGACGCCCGCCTCGGCGAGGTCCACGTCACCTGCCCGAACGCCAGCCCCAGCCCCTCGCCCAGCCCGTCCCCCTCGCCCAGCCCGAGCCCGCACCCGACCATGTCCGAGGAACCCGGCCCGAGCCCGACGCCCACGCCCACACCGACGCCGACCCCCACCCCGGTCCCGACGCCCACGCCCACACCCACACCCACACCCACCAGCCCGGCCCCCGTCCCGCTGCCGGACACCGGCGCCGACGGCAACGCCCTCGCCCTGGGCGCCACCGCGCTGGGCCTGTGCGCCCTGGGCGCCGGAGCGCTGCTGCACTCCCGCCGCCGCCGGCACTGACTTCCGCCGTACACCCACGACTTCACCCTCCGTCACGCTAGCGTGACGGCATGTCCGCCCTCGGAACCTCCCGCTACGCCGCCCACGCCGCCGCCCTGCCCGAACCCGTCGCCCGGGCCGTCGAACTGGCCACCCGCCTGGGATTCGCCCAGTCCTGCCGCCCGGAACACGGACGCCTGCTGCAGGCCCTCGCGGCGGGCGCGGGCCCGGCCGGGGGGATCGGCGAGACCGGCACCGGCTGCGGTGTCGGCCTGGGCTGGCTGATCGCCGGCCGCCGCCCGGGCGTCCGCCTGGTGAGCGTCGAACGGGAGGCCGAACTCGTGCACGCGGTACGGGAGTTGTTCGCCGACGTGGCCGACCTGGAGATCCTGCACGGCGACTGGACGACGATCCACCGGCACGGCCCGTTCGACCTGCTGGTGCTGGACGGCGGCGGCAACGGCAAGCAGACCGCGGCCGCCGACCCGCAACGCCTGCTCACCCCCGGCGGCACCCTGGTGGTCGACGACCTCACCCCCCTCACCGCCTGGCCGCCCACCTACGGCGGCGCCCCCGACACCGGCCGCACCGTCTGGTACGACCACCCCGCCCTGCTCACCACCGAGATCCGCCTCGCCCCCGACCTGTCCACCCTGCTCGCCACCCGCCGCCCCTGACCGGCCCGCCCTCCCGTCCTCTCAGGTCAGCGCCGTTGACGTCGTGCTCCCGCCGCAGGCATGCCGGACGCCGCGGGCACCGAGATCGACTCCTCGCCTTCCTCGGCGTCGGCGCCACCCGCTTCGGCGCCGAGGTCATGCTCGACCTCCTCGCCGGGACGCCCTCCTGACGGCCGGTCAGTCTGCGCGACCGGTCAGTCTGCGCGACCGGCCACCCGGCGGTAGTGCCGGCGGGCCTTCAGGCGGTTGCCGCAGGCCGACATCGAGCACCAGAGGCGGGCGTTGGCCCGGCTGCGGTCGAGCAGGAAGAGCCCGCACTCCTCGTTGGCGCACGGCCGCAGCCGGCCCGGCAGCGATTCGGCCAGCCGGGACCAGGCGAGCACGCAGCGCACCCCGAACGGCTCGGCCGGCCCGGTGTGCAGTTCCCAGCGCACGCCCGCGGGTTCGACCACCGGGGTGCGGCTGACACCGGCCAGCAGCGGCTGCAGCGTCTCGGCCCCGGCCCGGCCGCGCAGGACGGCGGCGATCGCGTCCCTGACCCGGCGGGCGGCGGCGGCGTCGGCGGGAGAGTCGGGCAGGCCGTGCGCGCCCAGCCACCGTCCGCCGGCGGCGCCCGCCAGGCGGTCGTTCGCGACCCCGTTGACGATCGGGCGGGTGTTGAGCAGATCGAGCAGCAGCTCCGCATCCTCTACAACCACACTGGCCATGTTGACAGGTTAGCACGGGGTAGTGTTCGCTGGCCTTATAACCATAATGAGGCATCAATCTGGTTAGGGGCAGGGGCGTGCGCGATCACACCACAGTGGGTGCGCGTTCGGCCGAAAAGCAGCCCGGCGGCCTGGCTAGCGTGACGGTCGTCGACGCCGGACAGGGCGCGGCGCGACGAGATCACCGACACGCCCAACCGGACCTGGAAGGTGTGGCATGACCGTTACGCAGACTCTGCGGGCGCCCGCGGGCACGGAGACCGGCGAGCTCTCCGGCGAGGAGATCCTGGCCAGGGCCGAGGCCGCGGCACCGCTGTTGCGCAAGCGTTCCGAGGAGATCGAGCGGGAGCGCCGGCTGCCGGCCGACGTGGTGGAACTGGTGCGCGGGACCGGCGCGTTCCGGGTGGCGATGCCCAAGTCGCTGGGCGGGCCGGAGATGTCCTTCGCCGACCAGTGCCGGGTGGTCGAGGCGCTCTCGACCGGTGACGCCGCGGCCGGCTGGTGCGCGATGATCGGGATGGACACCTGGGTGTACGCCCGGTGCCTGCCCGAGTCGGTCGAGCGGTCCATCGTCGGCTCGCCCGACCTGATCACCGCCGGGATGATCTTCCCGTCCGGCACCGCCGAGCGGGTGCCCGGCGGCTACCGGGTGAACGGGCGCTGGCAGTTCGGCAGCGGCGTCACCCACGCCGACTGGCTGGTCGGCGGCCTGCTGGTGACCCGGGACGGCGAGCCCGAGCCCGGCCCGGACGGCGAGCCGGTGCACTGGCTGGTCGTGATGGGCCGGCCGGACGAGTTCGAGATCATCGACACCTGGTACACCACCGGCCTGGCCGGCAGCGGCAGCCGGGACTACCGGGCGACCGACCTGTTCGTCCCGGAGGAGCACACCTTCCGGTTCGGCCACTCGCGCGGCACCGGTCCGCTGACCGTCCAGGACGCGATCCTCGGCAACGTCCCCGGCGTGCCGCTGGGCGTGGCCCGGGCCGTCATCGACCACGTGCGGGAGCTGGCCGCCACCAAGCTGGAGCGGGTCACCGAAGTGCCGTGGGGCCAGAGCTACCGGATCCAGATGGCCGTCGCCGAGGCGGAGATGAGCCTCTCGGTGGCCCGGGACGCGGTCTACGCCAGCCTGGACCGGCAGTGGGAGCGGCTGCTGGCCGGGATCGAGCCGACCGAGGAGGAGCAGGTCTCCAACGCCCTGACCCGGGTCAACGCCTTCCGCACCGCCCGCTCGATCGCGATCCGGATGGCCGACCTGGTCGGCACCGCCGCGATCTACCGCACTTCGCCGCTCGACCGCTGGGTCCGCGACCTGCACACGATGTGCCAGCACATCCTGGCCCAGGACCAGATCCTGCAGTCCGCCGGCGCGCACCTGCTCGGCGGCACCCCGCTGGCCCCGTTCCCGCTGGGGCTGCGGGGCTGACCCGGACGCGGCCGGCACCCGTTCCTCCGTCCGCTCCACGGCGCGGACGGAGGGGCGTCGCGGCGTCCGACCCCCCGGACCGCACCGACCCGAACAACCCACCGAAGAGACGGGAAAGTCGATGTCAACCTCAAGCGAAGTCACGGCCGGCGGCGAGGTCGCCGACCCGGCGTCCGCGGACGCCGCCACCACGTGGGGATTCCGCCAGTGGGGCATGCTCATCGCGGTCTGCGGCGCGATGTTCCTGGACGCGCTGGACAACATCATGGTCGGCATCGCGGTGCCGCCGATCAAGGCCGACCTGGACATGTCGACCGCCTCCGTGCAGTGGGTGGTCAGCTCCTACGTGCTCGGCTTCGGCGGCTTCCTGCTGCTCGGCGGCCGGACGGCCGACCTGCTCGGCCGACGACGGGTCTTCCTCGCGGCGGTCTCGGTCTTCGCCGTGGGCTCGCTGGTCGGCGGCGTGGCCAATGACGGCACGCTGCTGATCGTGGCCCGCTTCATCATGGGCGTCGGCGCGGCCTTCACCGCCCCGGCCAGCCTCTCGATCATCGTCACCACCTTCGCCGAGGGCCCGCAGCGCAACCGGGCGCTCGGCATCTACACCGCCTGCGGTGCGGTCGGCTACTCGACCGGTGTGATCATCGGCGGCCTGCTCACCCAGGTCGACTGGCGGTGGACCTTCTTCCTGCCGGTCGTGGTGGCGCTGGTGGTGCTGGCCGCGGGCATCGCCCTGGTGCCCAAGGACCAGCCGGGCGGCGACTCCGCGGCGCCGCGCGACTACGACCTGGTCGGCGCGGTGAGCATCACCGCCGCGATGCTGCTGCTCGTCTACACCGTCGTCGACGCGCCGGCCGAGGGCTGGACCTCCGCCCGGACCCTCGGGCAGTTCGCCGGCTTCCTGGTGCTGCTCGCGGTCTTCGTCGCGGCCGAGCGCCGGGCGGCCAGCCCGCTGCTCCGGCTCGGCCTGCTGCGCAACCGCTCGCTGGTCGGGGCGAGCCTGGCCGCTGCCGCGATCCTCGGCACCTACATGAGCTTCCAGTTCATCGGCGGGCTGTACATGCAGTCGCTGCGCGGCTGGTCGCCGATCGAGATGGCCTTCGGCTTCCTGCCGATCGGCCTGTTGATCATGACCATCGCGCCGCGGATCGGCCGGGCCGTCTCGAAGTTCGGCCCGATCTGGATGATCTTCGCCGGCTTCGTCGCCTACACCCTCTCCTACGTGCTGTTCTGGGGCATCGGCGAAAGCTCCTCCTACTGGACGGCGATCCTGCCGAGCGTGGTGCTGATCGGCATCGCCTTCCCGTTCTCCTTCCCCGCCGCGAACGTGCAGGCGACCGCCGGGGTGGCGGACGAGGAGCAGGGCCTGGCCGCCGGCGTGCTGCAGACCGGCTACCAGGTCGGTGCCGCGGTGGTGCTCGCGGTGGTCACCGCCACCATGGCGGGCGGCGGCGACGACTCGCAGACCCCCGGGCAACTGCTCCACCACTACCACACCGGCATGTACGTGGTCACTGGTATTTCCGCCGTCACCATGCTTATCGCGCTGATTGCCGGAGTTCGCGGCAATGCCCGCCGTCGGGCCCTCGCCTCCAACTGACCGGAACACGCACCCACCTGCCGCCCTGTCCTCCCGCACCGCGGGAGGACAGGGCATTTTTATTCCGATTGATCACCGGGGTCGGATCGATTCCTGGTGCTTCATCCATTTATGTCGGGGTCCGCAAGTTAGCCAACCTTTATCGGCATCTTCGATCAACCGTTGCCCTGCGGCCTGCACCTTTGTTTCGATCTGCTGCAACCGCGTCCCGCGGGTCGAGGAGAAGGAGCCTGTCGTGCATCTTCAGCAATTACGTGCCTTTTGCGAAGTGGCGGCCGAGTTGAGCTTCACCAGCGCCGCGCGCAACCTCAACTACGCCCAGTCCAGCGTGACCGCCCAGATCCAGAACCTGGAGGACACCGTCGGGGCGTCGCTCTTCGACCGGAGCGGGCGAAGAGTCGCGCTCACCGAGGCGGGCCGGCGGCTGCTGCCGCACGCCGAGCGCATCATCACCGCGATCGAGGAGGCCCGCCTGGATATCGCCGCCCTCCACGCCCGGAACTTCTCCGGATTCCCGATCGTGCCGGTCCGGCAGAGAGCGCAAAGGATCGCCTTCAGAGGAGTCGCCTGACATTTCGGCCGCCGCCGGGCGGGTCGCGGATCGACAATTCCCGGTGCGCACCGAGGGAAATCCCCGGCCGCGTCGATCGGTAACGTCTGGCACATGGAAAAGACGAAACCAGAGCGACCGGCCGGGGCGGGCGATCTGCGCGAGGTGATGCGCAATTTCGCCACAGGGGTCTGCGTCGTCTCCACCTATTCGGACCGGGCGCCCGGTCGGCGCCACCACGCATTGACCGCCAATTCCCTCACCTCCGTCTCGCTCGACCCGCCGCTGGTCTCGCTGAGCATCCGGGGCGACTCCAGCTTCCTGACCGACCTGATGGAGTCCCGGGTCTGGGGCATCTCGATCCTGGACGCCGACTCCGAGCGACTGGCCCGGGCCTTCGCCCGGTCCAGGCAGCAGCGCGACGAGGCCCTCGGACAGGTGCCCACCGTGCCGGGCGAGCGGACCGGCGCCCTGCTCTTCGACGCCCCGGCCTGGATGGAGTGCCGCTACCGCGACCACCTGGTGGCCGGCGATCACGTGATGGTCATCGGCGAGGTGGTCGCACTGGGCGTGCGCAGGGCCGGCGCTCCGCTGATCTTCCTCCAGGGGGCGTTCCACCGGTTCGAGCACGAGCGGGTGTGACCCGATGAGCGCTGGAATCTCGATCGGCGTCGTCGGTGGCGGCGCGTCCGCGGTCTGCCTGATCGACGCGGTGGCCCGACTGGACGGGCCGCCCGGCAGCCTGACGGTCTTCGAACCGTCCGCGCACCTCTGGCGCGGGCGTGCCTACCAGGTCGACGCACCGGCTCTCAAGGTCAACGCGCTGCCCGACGACATGTCGGTGCGGGCCGGCGACCTCGGCCACTTCGAGCGCTGGCTGGCCGACCGCGACCGGGGGCTGGGCCGCCGGGACGGCATCGACCCGCGCTCGGGCGCCCGGTTCGTCTCCCGCAGCGTCTACGGCCAGTACCTGGAGCACTCCGCGCACGCCGCGCTCACCACCCTGCGGCAGCGCGGCTGGCGGATCGACCTGGTCGGCTCGGCGGTCACCGCCGCCCGGCGCACCGCCGAGCGGGTCCTGCTGCACACCGGGCACGGCGCTGCCCGGGCCTTCGACTACGTGGTGCTCTGCGTGGGCGGCGACGGCCCCAAGGACGTCTTCGGCCTGCGCGGCACGCCGGGCTTCGTCCAGGACCCCTACCCGGTCGCGGACACCCTGCGGGAGGTCGATCCGCAGGAGCGGATCGCGGTGATCGGCAGCGGCCTGACCGCCGTCGACCTGGTGCTCGCGCTCGACGCGCAGGGCCACCGGGGCCCGATCAGCCTGCTCTCGCGCCGCGGCGTGCTGCCCGGCGTCCGGCAGCGGTACGTCCCGTTCGAGCTGGAGCACATCACGCCCGAGCGGATGCGGGCGCTGGCCCGGGTCCGGCGCGAGGTCCCGCTGCCCGAGATCGTCGAGATCGTGCGGGCCGAGCTCCGCGACGCCGGCGCGGCCCTGGACGCCGTGCTGCCGGAGATCACCCGGATCGACCAGGAGGACCCGGTGGCCCGGCTGCGCCGGCAGCTGGCCGACGTGGACTCCCCGGACCTGGGCCTGCGGATCCTGCAGCGCGCGGTGCCGGAGACCGGCCCGGACATCTGGCCGCTGCTGCCGGAGCAGGACAGGGAGCACGTGCTCCGGCACCACTACCGCACCGTCATGAGCCTGTGCTGCCCGATGCCGCCGAGCAGCGCGGCGGTGCTGCTGGAGCTGGTGGACGCCGGCCGGCTGGAGGTCCGCTCCGGCCTGCGGACCGTCGGGGCCCGCCCGTCCGGCGGCTTCGAGGTGGTCACCGAGGGCTCGGCCTTCCGGGTCGACCGGGTGTTCAACGCGGTGAACGCCGCCGAGGACAGGATCCCGACCGGGGCCGCCGGGCTGGTCGCCTCGCTGACCGCCGGCCGGGCGGCCGTGCGGCACCGGCACGGCGGACTGGACGTCGTCCGCGCCACCAGCCGGATGGTGGTGGACGGCGAGCCCGACGCCCGGCTCTACGGGCTCGGGAACATCACCTCCGGGTCGCTCTTCTTCACCTTCGGCGTGCCCTCGCTGGTGGACCGCGCGGTGGACATCGCCGAGGCCGTCCACGAGCACGCGCGGGGCGTCCGGGACGCCCGCGCGCAGGGCCTGCTGCTGCGGGCCTGAACCGCCGCACCCCACCGGCCCGCACCGATCCCCACCGCACCACACCGCACCGATCCGCACCGATCCCTTCCGAGGAGTGCCATGACCAGCACCGCCGAGCCCGCCGCCTACCTGGCGGACACCAGTACCGGCCTGCCGATCCCCACCGAACCCGTCTTCGCCACCCACGAGGAGACCCGCCGCCACCGCAAGCAGCGCCTCGCCGCCGCCCTGCGGCTGTTCGGCAAGTACGGCTTCGGGGAGGGCATCTCGGGCCACATCTCGGTCCGCGACCCCGAGTACCCGGACCAGTTCTGGGTCAACCCGTTCGGGGTCTCCTTCAACCGGGTCAAGGTGGCCGACCTGATCGCCGTGGACTCCGGCGGCCGGGTGGTGCGGGGCAGGCACCGGGTCAACCCGAGCGCCTTCGTGATCCACTCGCAGATCCACGAGCTGCACCCCGGCGCCACCGCCGCCGCGCACGGCCACACCGCGCACTCCCGGGCACTCGGCGCCCTCGGCCGGCTGCTGGAGCCGATCGACCAGGAGTCCTGCGCCTTCTACGGCCGCCAGGTGCTCTACCGGGACTACGAGGGCCCCTCGGTCTCGCTGGCCCAGGGCCGCGACATCGCGGAGAAGCTCGGCGACAACCGCGCCATCCTGCTCCGCCACCACGGGTTGATCACCGTCGGCGGCTCGCTGGACGAGGCCGTGCACTGGTTCTTCACCTACGACAGCTGCGCGCGGGTCCAGCTGCTGGCCCGGGCGGCGGGCACCCCGGAGGCGTTCAGCCACGAGCAGGCGCTGGCCGCCGGCGCCGGCTTCGGCGACGAGCAGCTGGGCTGGTTCAGCTTCCAACTGCTCTGGGACGAGATCACCACCGAGCAGCCCGACCTGTTGGAGGAGTAGTCATGATCCGCTCTGCGGCCGTGATCGGCACCGGCCTGATCGGCACCTCGGTCGGCCTCGCGCTCTCCCGGCGCGGCGTCCGGGTGCACCTGCTGGACAACGACGAGTCGGCGGTCCGCACCGCCGCCGTGCTGGGCGCGGGGGTGACCACCCGGCCCGCCGAACCGGTGGACGTGGCGGTGCTCGCCGTGCCGCCCGGGCAGATCGGCGTGGTGCTGGCCGAGCAGCAGGCCAGGCGGCTGGCGCGCTGCTACACCGACGTGGGCAGCGTGAAGGCCGGCCCCGAGCGGGACGTGCTGGCGCTCGCCGCCGACCCGACCAGCTACCTGGGCGGCCACCCGATGGCCGGCAAGGAGCGCTCCGGCCCGCTGGCCGCCACGGCCACCCTGTTCGAGGGGCGTTCCTGGGTGCTGACGCCCCGTTCGGACACCAACAGCGAGACGCTCAACCGGGTGCTCGAACTGGTGACGCTCTGCGGAGGAGTGCCGGTGATCATGGAGAGCACCGCGCACGACCGGGCCGTCGCCCTGGTCTCGCACACCCCGCACCTGGTCTCCGCGCTGATGGCGGCCCGGCTGCGGCACATGCCGGACGCCGCCGCCCGGCTGGCCGGGCAGGGCCTGCGGGACGTCACCCGGATCGCGGGCAGCGACCCCCGGCTCTGGGTGGACATCCTGGAGGGCAACGCCACCGCCGTCGCCGACGTGCTGGACGACCTCGCGGAGGACCTCGCCGTGGCGGTCGGCGCGCTGCGCGAACTGGCCCGGGAGGCCGCCGAGGAGCGGGCCCAGGGCACGACCACGATGGCCGACCTGCTGGTGCGCGGCAACCAGGGCCGGTCCCGGATCCCCGGCAAGCACGGGGACGCGCCGGCCGACTGCGTCCCGGTGCACGTGCTGATCGGCGACGCTCCCGGCGAGCTGGCCCGGCTGCTCGCGGTGGTCTCCGAACTCGGCGTCAACGTCGAGGACATGGCCATCGAGCACTCCACCGGGCGGCCCAGCGGCCGGGTCGAGCTGCAGGTCTCGCCGACCGCCGCGCCGGTGCTCGCCGAGCGGCTGCAGGAGCGCGGCTGGACCGTCCAGCCGGGCGAGGAGTCGGACGCGTCGGCACCGGAGGGACTCGTCAACAGCTGGTGAGGGCCGCCGGTCCGCCACGGGCGGCCGGGCGCGCCTTCCCGCCGTCCGGCCGCCCGGGTTCCGAATGGAAGGTTTCGATGACTGTGGCAAATGCGGATGTCTCCGTGTTCAAGTTGTTCGACCCGGCGGGTACCGATTTCGAAGGGAATATGGATGATGCCCACGGATCTCCTGAACCTCCGTCAGCCGATAGGCACCGAAGCGGATTCGGATCAGTCGGCCGGTTCGGCGCAGATCACCCGCAACGGTGACGAGGATTTCCGGGGCACCCTCGCGAGACGGGCGTTCGGGGCGGTGCGGGTCTCCTACGCCGCCGGCGGTCCGCACGAGCTGATCCGGCCCCATCGGGCCGCCGAGACCGCCGAGACCGGCTGGCTGCGGCTGGTCCGCCCGCTCTCCGGCGAGCTCTGGGTGTTCCAGGACGGCCGCCACGTCGCGGTGCGCAGCCCGCAACTGGTCTGCTTCGACAGCACCCGCCCCTACAAGGTGATCACGCTGGAACGGTTCAGCCTGGTGCAGGCGCTGCTGCCGCACAGCCTGGTCGGGCTGACGCCCAGGGACGCGGCGTCGCTGACCGCGCGCTCCTGGGACGGCGGCCAGGGGCTGGCCGCGCTCACCGCCGACCTGCTGGCCGGCGTGGGACGGCACTGGCCGGACATCGACACGGCCGAGGACCTGCTCGGCAACAGCATCGTCGGCCTGGCCGCCGCGCTGTTCAGCGAGCGGCTGCGGGCCACCGCGGCGGCGGACACCCAGGTGGCCAAGCAGGCGCTGATGCTGCGGGTCCAGGCCTTCGTCCGGGAGCAGTTGGCCGACCCCGACCTCAGCCCGGCGCTGCTCGCCGAGCGCTACCACGTGTCGCTGCGCTACCTGCAGAAGACGTTCCAGGACCACGGCACCAGCCCGGCGCGCTGGATCCGGGACGAGCGGCTGGCCCGCTGCCGGGCCGAACTCGCCGATCCCGCCCGCGACCACCTGCCGGTCGCGGTGATCGGCGAGCGCAACGGGCTCTACGGCGCCTCGCACTTCAGCCGGCTCTTCCGCAACCGCTACGGCATCACCCCGCGCGACTTCCGCAAGCGGCGCAAGGCGGGCCCGTCCGCCGGCGCCGGCACCCCGTTCGTCCCGTCGACCGAGAAGGTGACACGTTGAACAGCTTCGAATTCCCGGGCCGCTACTACGAGGCGATGCGCGGCGGCTTCCGCGACCTCGCCGGGGAGACCGAGTTCCTCGCCGCGCACGCACCGGCCGGCGGGCGGGTGCTCGACCTCGGCTCCGGCACCGGCACCAACCTGCGCGCCCTGGCCGCCCGCGGCTACCGGGGCGTCGGGGTGGACCAGAGCGCCGCCTTCGTCGAGTACGCCCGCCAGGCCGGCGGCGCGGGCCTGGCGTACGTCCACGGCCGGGCCGAGGAGTTCACCACCGAGGACCGCTTCGACCTGGTCTACAGCCTCTTCATGACCCTCAACTACCTGCCGCGGGCCGAGCTCCGCCCGCTGCTGCGCACCGTGCGCGGCCTGCTGCGCCCCGGCGGCAAGGTGGTGCTGGAGTTCGGCCACCTGCTCAACTTCGTGGACGCCTACCAGCCGTACACGATCGCCCACCACCGCGCCGGGGAGCTGCTGATCACCCGGCTGGTCCGGCAGTCGATCAACGCCCACGCGGCGAACTGGCGCAACGAGGAGACCCTGCTGGTCCGGGAGGCGGACGGCCGGGTGGCGATGTACGACAACTTCTTCGACCAGGCCGTACTGACCGGGCCCGAGGTCCGCGAACTGCTCGCCGAGGCGGGCCTGGTGGTCACCGCCGAGTACGGCGGCTTCCGGAAGGAGCCCGCGCCGTTCCACGGGCGCGGCCCGCTGGTCCTGGTCGCCGCCGCCGCCGAGGAGGCGGCGGCATGACCGGCTCGCTGCTCGACGGCGGCCCCGCCGTCCCGCCCGGCCTGGACACCCTCGGCGAGGCGCTGCTGCGCGCCGCCCGCTCCGACGGCCCGGAGGGGATCCGGTTCATCCACCAGGACGGCACCGAATCCTCCCTGGGCTACCGGGAGTTGCTCGACGACGCGGCGCGGATCCTGGCCGGCCTGCGGGCCGGCGGGGCCCGGCCGGGCCAGACGGTGGTGCTGCAGGTCGGCCGGGACCCCGAACTGCTCGCCGCGTTCTGGGCCTGCGTGCTGGGCGGCTTCGTACCGATGCCGGTCAGCGCGGCGGCGGCCGACGCGCCGTCGCTGCTGCACCGGGTCTGGCAGGGGTACGGCCGGCCCTGGGTGGTCACCGGAAGCGGCCAGCCGGTCGCCGCGGAGACCGTCGCCGACCCGCGCTGGGCCGGTGCGCTGCTCGGTGACACCCGCGCGCTGCTCGGCCACGCCCCCGACCGGTCCTGGCACCGGGCGGCCCCGGAGGACACCGCGGTGCTGCTGCTCACCTCCGGCAGCACCGGCGTGCCCAAGGCGGTGGTGCTCACCCACCGCAACATCCTGAGCCGCACTGCCGCCACCGCGCTGGCCAACCGCCTGGGCCGGGCCACCCGGAGCTTCAACTGGATGGCCCTGGACCACGTCGGCGGCCTGGTGATGTTCCACGTCCGGGACGTCTTCCTCGGCTGCCACCAGGTGCACGCGCGCACCGCCTGGGTGCTCGCCGACCCGCTGCGCTGGCTGGACGCGGTCCACCGCCACCGGATCGACACCACCTGGGCGCCCAACTTCGCGTTCGGCCTGATCAACGACCGGGCCGGACGGTTGGCCGGGCGCGACTGGGACCTGAGCCGCCTGCGCTACATCATGAACGGCGGGGAGGCGATCCGCGGCCGGGTGGTCCGCCGGTTCCTGGAGCTGCTGGCACCGTTCGGGCTGCCCGGGGACGCGATGCACCCGGGGTGGGGCATGTCGGAGACCTCGGCGGGCGTGGTGGACTGCGAGTTCACCGCCGTCACCGCGGCCGGCGCCGACGACCGCCACGTCCCGGCCGGCCGCCCGCAGCCGGGCACCGCGGTCCGGGTGGTGGACGACGCGGGCGAACCGGTCCCGGAGGGCACGCTGGGCCGGCTGCAGGCGGGCGGGGCGTCGATCACCGGCGGCTACTTCCGGAACCCGGCACAGAACCGGCAGTCCTTCACCCCGGACGGCTGGTTCAAGACCGGCGACCTGGCCCGGATCGAGGGCGGCGTCCTGACCGTCACCGGCCGGGCCGACGACCTCATCCAGCTCGGCGAGGTGACCTGCTACGGGCACGAGATCGAGGCGGCCGTCGAGGAACTCGACTTCGTGGAGCCCTCGTTCACCGTCGCCTGCCTGGTCGACGACGACCAGTTGGCGGTCTTCTACCACCCCCGCGCCGCCGCGCCCGGCGGCGACCCGGCCCGGGCGGTCCGGGCCCGGGTCGCCGAGCGGCTGGGCGTCGAGCCGGCCCACGTCCTGGAGGTGGCCCGCGAGGAGATCCCGAAGACCGGCATCGGCAAGCTGCGCCGGGCCCAGCTCCGGGACCGCTTCGAGGCGCTGCGGACGGCCTGACCCGCCGGCGGGCGGGGCAGCGCGCCCCGGCCGCCGACGGCAGGGGGGCTGCCCCGCGCCGCGGTGCCATTCGCGCCCCGGTGGAATCCCGGTGGCGGGGACGCCGCCGGTTCCGACAATTCGACCACGACCGATTCCGGTGGTCCGCCCGGGCGGAAGACGCCGGACCCGAGTCCGGACATTCCTTCCGCCCCCTTGCGTTCGAGCGGAATCGACCGGACGGGCGATACGGCCGAAACGCCTCCGTGGAAACCTGCACGAATCTTGCCGGGTCCACACATTGGCGCTCCACCACGGAAGTCGACGAAAAGCCGACGCACCCCGATCGGGCCTGGAATCCGCACGCGAACCGGAGAACGGACCGCTCTCCCCCGCACCTCCCCGACCGGCGGCTCAGCGCTCCCGCCCGCGCGGTTTCAGCGGCGTGGCGGGCAGCGGCGGGGCGGCCAGCCGCTCGCCGTCGTACCCGTGCACCTCGCCGAACCGGTCGCCCCGTTCCCAGTCGGCGCGGGCCCGGGCGATCTCCTCGTGCGAGCGGCCGATGAAGTTCCACCACATGACGATGCGTTCCTCGAAGGGTTCGCCGCCCAGGAGCAGCAGGGCGGCGTCGGTGCGGGCGCGCAGCGGGAGTTCGCGGCGGCCGCAGCCGAGGTGGAGGAGGGAGCCGGGTTCGACGGGGACGCCGTCGACGTCGACGCTGCCGGTCATGGCGAGGACGGCGTACTCGAAGTCCGGTTCGAGGGGGAGGCGGTGGGCGGCGCCCTCGCGGAGGGTGAGGTCCGCGCCGGTGAGGGCGGTGTGGGTGGTGCCCGGTGAGGTGGCGCCGTCGAGGGTGCCGAGGATGAGGTGGGCGTGCAGGCCGTCGGCGGTGACGACGGGCAGTTCGGGGTGGTGCTCGAAGGCGGGGGCGATGTGCCGGTGGGTGTCGGGGAGGGCGACCCAGAGCTGGGCGCCGTGCAGCAGGGGGGCGTGTTCGCGCGGGGACTCCTCGGAGTGCGCGATGGCCCGGCCGGAGGTCATCAGGCCGAGTTCGCGGGGGCGGACGGTCTGCAGGCTGCCGAGGCTGTCCCGGTGCAGCACGCTCCCCTCGTGCAGCCAGCTGACGGTCTGCAGGCCCGTGTGGGGGTGCGGCGGGACCTGCATGCCGGGTTCGTCGGCGATGTCGTCGGGGCCGTAGTGGTCGACGAAGCACCAGGCGCCGACCATCCGGCGGCCGAGGTTGGGCAGCAGCCGCCGGACCACGGTGGATTCGCCGAGCGGGACGCGGCGCCCGGTCAACAGGTCCTTGACGGGGCCGGTGGCGGCCTGGCGTCCGCAGACGGCCGGGGCGGGTTTCCGGTCGAGGTTGCTCATGGCCGCCAGTATCGGCCGGACGGCCCGCCGCCCCGGGGTACGACGGGCCGCACGTCCGAAGGCCGCCCACCTGGACGGACGGACGGCGGACCAGCGGACGCTCAGCCCGCGCCGAGCTCGACCATCGCCTCTGGCATGACGCGCCGCCAGAAGCCGCCGGTGTGCTCGCCGCGCGGGAGGGACGCCCGTACGCCGGGCAGCGCGGCCAGGCGGCGGGCGGCGGGGCAGAAGGGGTCCTCGGTGCCGCACCAGAGCGCGATCCGGCCGGCCCCGGTGCCGGGTCCGGTGACGGCGTCGGTGTGCAGCAGCGGTTCGTGCTCGCGCCAGTCGGCCTCGTCGCGGTAGGCGTCGACGTTGCGGGCGTCGTTCCACGTGCGGAACAGCGCGGGGCTGAGCAGCGCGACGGCGGTCAGCTGCCCCGGGCGGGCCCGGGCGTACTGGAGGGCGCCGGAGCCGCCCATCGAGATGCCCAGGGCGCGGGTCGGTTCGGGCATCGAACGGTCGGCGAGCCAACGGGGCAACTCTCCGGTGAGCATGGCCATCGGGTCGTCGCCGGGGGTGCGGGCGTGCCAGTAGGTGGCGGCGCCGCCGTCGACGGCGACCACCCGGAACGGCGGGGTGCCGGCCGCGACGGCGGCGGCGAGGAACTGGGCGGTGCCGAGCCCGGTGAAGGTGGCCGCGTCGCCGTCGCGGCCGTGCAGGGCCAGGCAGACCGGCAGGTCGTCGGGGTGCTCGCCCGGCGGGTCGAACACCACCAACCGGACGTCCCGGCCCCGCGCGGCGGAACGCACCGTCTCGGCGCGGACCGGGCCGGCCGCGATCTGCGGCACCGTGCCGTCCGGCCCGGTCAGTCCGAGCAGCCGCCGCAGCCGGACGCCGCCGGGGAGCACGTCCTCGACCACCGCCCCGCCGACCGCCCCGGCCACGGCCCCGGCACCGAGCACGCTCACCGCGAGCGCCCCGACCAGCCGCCGCCGTCCGGGGCCCGCGCCGCCGGCACCCGGCCGTCCGGCACCCGACCGCTCGTCCCCCGGCTGCCGCTCGGCGCCCGTCGCCCCCGCTGCCCCCGCACCCGCGTCCGCCCCGCTCCGCACCTTGACTCCGCTCCGCCGTCCTCGCGCCCGGACCGGTGCCCGGGCGCTTCACTGGACGCCGGAACGACGCGTCGCGGTTTCCGGCGGCGCCGGATCGCACCCGGACGGCACCGCAGCAGCACCGCACCGCAGCACCCCACCCCGCGCCCGCGCCCCAATCCCCCAGCCCCAATCCCCCAGCCCGACCGCGTCCCCGTCCCGGCCTCAGTGCTTGCAGGCCCACCACGCCTCGGCGCTGGCCGCCTCCGCCTGCGCGCGCAGCGCCCGGACGGCCTCCGCCGGGTCGGCGGCGCCGTACACCGCCGAGCCGGCCACGAACACGTCCGCGCCGGCCTCGGCGCAGGCTTCGATGGTGGCGGGGGCGACGCCGCCGTCGACCTGGAGCCACAGGTCGAGGCCGTGCTTGTCGATCAGCTGCCGGGTGCGGCGGATCTTGGGGAGCATGATGTCGAGGAACGCCTGGCCGCCGAAGCCGGGTTCGACCGTCATGATCAGCACCATGTCGAGTTCGGGCAGCAGGTCCTCGTAGGGCTCGATCGGGGTGGCGGGGCGCAGCGCCATCGCGGCGCGGGCGCCCTTGGCGCGGATCTCCCGGGCGAGGCGGACGGGCGCGGCGGCGGCCTCGACGTGGAAGGTGACGGATCCGGCGCCGGCCTCGACGTACTGCGGGGCCCAGCGGTCGGGCTGCTCGATCATCAGGTGGCAGTCGAGGGGGGTGTCGGTGGCGCGGGCCAGCGACTCGACGATCGGCACGCCCAGCGTGAGGTTGGGGACGAAGTGGTTGTCCATCACGTCGACGTGCAGCCAGTCCGATCCGCGCACCGCCTCGGCCTCGTCGGCGAGGCGGGCGAAGTCCGCGGACAGGATGCTGGGGTTGATCTGCGCCATGGCGAGGGTACCTTCACGATTCGGTGCGGGCGGCCGGTGCGACCGCTCGCGACCATCATCCCCCGCGGGCGGCCGGCCCTCCCCGCCCCTCCCCGCCGTCCCCCGCACAGCACACCTGGCATGCCCCGAGCAAGCACCCGGAGCCCGCTCCGCCGAAGTGTTCACACGCCCGAAACACTTTCCCTTTCCGGCACCGTCCGGCTCTGGCAGGCTCCCAGAGCAAGCGGAACCGCGCTGCTCGCCCCTCACGAAAGGCGTTCCGATGACCCAGGTCGTCCACCCCGCCCGTGCCCTCTGGTGGCTCTTCGAACCCGTCCACGCACTCACCTACTTCTCCCCGGAGGCCCGCGCCGCGTACGAGGCGGCGGGGCTGCGCGGGTACTGGCGCGGGTACTTCGGCGGGCGTTCGGCCCCGCTGGGCGCGGTGGACGCGGCGCCGGTGGTGGCCGCGTTCTTCAACTTCGCGCCGCAGATGGTGGAACGGGCGCTGCCGGGGCTCTGGGAGCTGGCGAGCCCGGAGCGGGCGCTGGAGGCCCGGGTCGAGGGTGCGACGGGGGCGCTGCAACGCCTCCTGGTCGACGTGAAGCCGGACTTGATCGACCGTTCGGTGGAGTTGCTGGAACGCGCCGTCGACGGACTGGACTGTTGTGGGCGCGTGCTGGCCGCCGCGAACGCCGAACTCCCCCGCCCGGACGACCGCCTGGCCCGCCTGTGGCAGGCCACCACCGTACTGCGCGAGCACCGGGGCGACGGCCACGTCGCCGCCCTGGTCGCCGAGGGCCTCGACGGCTGCGAGGCCCTGGTGCTCCGCTGCGCCCTCGACACCCGGCGCGAGAACCTGCAGCCGCACCGCGGCTGGAGCGACACCGAGTGGGACGAGGCCACCGCCCGCCTGATCGAACGCCAGTGGCTGGCCCCGAACGGCTCGATGACCCTCGCGGGCCGCCGCCGCCACCTCGCACTGGAGGCCGCCACCGACCTCGCCGCCTCCCGGGTCTGGACCCACTTCCACCGCTCCGAGCTGGACGAGCTCCTCGACGCCCTGCACCCGATCTCGGCCGCCTGCCGCGCCGACCTCGCCCCGAGCACCCCCATGGGCCTCCCCAACGCGGCCTGACCCCGACGGCCCGACGCGGACGCCCCTCGCTCCTTCGCCCCGCGCCCCTCCCCCCGCCCCTCAGCCCGTCCCCTCGCCCCGTCCCGTCCCCGTCCCTCAGTACGGCGGCGGGCCGAGGACGATGCCGCGCCCGGCGTAGAAGCGGTCGAGGTCGCTCCAGGGCACGCGGGCCGCGCGCTGGGAGCCGTCGGGGAAGCCGGACGGGTTGTGGATCCGCAGCGCCTCGTCGTCGGCGCCGACGGCGAGCACCAAGTGACCGCCGGTGCGCGGGACTTCGGGGGCGAGGGTGCGGATGCCGGGGTGCACGGAGAGCATCGGGAGCCGGCCCTCGGCGAGTTCGGCGGCGACCCGTTCGGCGGGCAACCGGGCGACGGCTTCGGCGTGCAGGCCCCAGCGGGTGCGGGCGTACGCGGCGAACGGGGCGTGGATCAGGCCGTCGAGCCGCCCGTCGGGGTGCCGGACGTACGCGCCGGCCCGCTGGCACTCCTCGGCGAGCCGGACGGCGGCGGGGGCGACGCCCCACCAGTGGTCGAGCGCCATCCGCAGGCAGGCCATCCCGCACAGCCGCCACGACCAGTACTCGTACTCGTCCTCGTCGGCGGCGCCGGAGCGCTCCCACAGCGGGTCGTCGGCGGCCCGCAGCGTGCCGTCCAGGATGTCGGGCACGAGTTCGGGCGACTCCCACTGGGAGTAGTAGGGCACCTGGTGGCTGATCGGCTTCACCCGGTCATCCTCACGTACTTTCATCCGGATCCCCTGGAGCACCGTCCGCGACACCACCAACTTGAACGTGTTCAGTTTCTCTGCGAGGGTGGGCCCGCACCGAGATCGGAGGGACCCGAACCATGCGCACCCGCCCCGCCCGAGCCCTGCTCCTCGCCCCGCTGCTGCTGTCACTGCCGTCGCTGCTGGGCGCCTGCGCCGGGCCCCACCAGTACGCCGAAGGCACCGGGACGCACGGCGTGACCACCGCCGAGGCGGCCGGCGACTGGGTGGGCGCGGACGGCACCCGGCTGGCCCCCCAGGAGGACGGCACCGCCCGGATCGAGCACCTCGACGGCAAGGACTACGACTTCGACGAGGGCTGGCGCCTCTCCGGCACCGGCAGTTGGGAACTCGACGACCGGAAGTCGGGCCAGCAGCTCGTGCTCGACCTCACCGCCCGGACCTCCACCGACACCCGCCCCGCCCCCACCGCGTCCCCCCGCGTCACCCTCCCCTCCCCCGCCCGCCCCGGGCCGACCGGCGCTCCCTACCGCTGGCGCTTCGAACTGGACCACGACGAGCAGCAGCGGCTCGTACTGTTCTTCTCCTTCGGCGACCCCGACGCGGGCAACATGAACGTCCTCCAGCGCCCCACCCCCTGAACGCCCCCACGAACCCGGCACCGCCCGGCGTTCCGCAGTATCGTCCATACCCTCACCCGCGCCCCGCCCGTGAACGGAGCAGCCTTGACCGCCACCCGCCCCGAACCCGTCGACGCCCCGGACGCCGCGCACCGGCCGGAGGAGGCGCGGTGACGGACACGACGGTGAACCTGTGGCGGGCGGGGCTGGACACCGTGCCGGACGAGGTGTGGGAGCGCACGGACGCCGAGGTGCTGATCCTCGCGGACAACCGGTTGACCGAACTCCCGGACACCATCGGCGAGTTCACCGCCCTCCGGATGCTCGACCTGGGGCACAACGCGCTCACCGCCGTCCCCGGGCGGATCGGCGACCTGACCGGACTGTCCGACTTCCTCTACCTGCACGACAACCGGCTGACCGCGCTGCCCGCCGCCCTGGGCCGCCTGCACCGGCTGCGCTACCTCAACGTCGGCGAGAACCCCCTCACCGAACTCCCGGACACCGTCTGCGCGTTGACCGGTCTACTCGAACTGCGCGCGCAGGACTGCCGGTTGACCGCACTCCCGGACCGGATCGGCGACCTGGTCCGGCTGCGCGAACTGCGGCTGCGCGGCAACTCGCTCACCGCGCTGCCCGGTTCGCTCCCGGGACTGCGCGAACTGCGCTGCCTGGAACTGCGCGACAACCGGCTGACGTCCCTGCCCCGCGCCCTGGCCGAACTGCCCCTGCTGCGCGAACTCGACCTGCGCGGAAACCCGTTGGCGGAGATCCCGTCCTGGCTGGCCGAACTCCCGTCCCTGGAGAAGCTCGACCTGCGCTGGGCCGCCGGCCGGCCCGCCCCGCACCTGGTCGACGCCCTCGAACGGCGCGGCTGCGCGGTGTACTTCTGACTCGACGCCTCCCCGCGCACCCACGACCTCCCCGGGCCCGGCGGCGCGGCGCCCCGCCCGGCGACGAGCCGGGCGAGGCCGCCCGCTTCAGGCCGCCCGCCTCAGGCCATCCGCCCCGAGCCGCCCGCTCCGGGCCGACGGCCCGCCGTCACCAGGCGTAGTGCTCGGGCGCGGTGCGGTAGCCGGGGAAGATCTCGTCCAGCCGCTCCAGCGTCTTGGCGTCCAGCTGGACGTCCAACGAGCGGACGGCGGCGGCCAGTTGCTCCTCGGTGCGGGGGCCGATGATCGGGGCGGTGACGGCCGGCCGGGTGCGCAGCCAGGCGAGCGCGACGTCGCCGGGCTCGTGGCCGAGCTCCGCGCACAGGTCCTCGTACGCCTGGATCTGCTCGCGGCGCTCGTTGAGGGTGTCCAGGGCGCGGCCGGAGGCGCGGCGGACGCCCTCGCGCTCCTTGCGCAGCACGCCGCCGAGCAGGCCGCCGTGCAGCGGGGACCACGGGATCAGGCCGAGGCCGTAGTGCTGGGCGGCGGGGGCCACCTCCAGCTCGACGCTGCGCTCGATCAGGTTGTAGAGCGACTGCTCGCTGGTCAGGCCGAGGAAGTTGCGGGCCTTGGCGGCCTCCTGGGCCTGCGCGAGGTGCCAGCCGGCGAAGTTGGAGGATCCGACGTAGATGATCTTGCCCTGGAGGGTGAGCACCTCCATCGCCTGCCAGATCTCGTCCCAGGGGGTGTCCCGGTCGACGTGGTGCATCTGGTACAGGTCGATGTGGTCGGTCTGCAGGCGGTGCAGGCTGGCGTCCACGGCGCGGCGGATGTTGAGCGCGGAGAGCTTGCCCTCGTTGGGCCAGTCCCCCATGTCGCCGTACAGCTTGGTGGCGATCACGGTCTTCTCGCGCCGGCCGCCGCCCTTGGCGAACCAGTTGCCGATGATGGTCTCGGTGAGGCCCTTGTTCTCGCCCCAGCCGTAGACGTTGGCGGTGTCGAAGAAGTTGATGCCGTGCTCGTGCGCGGCGTCCATGATCCGGTGCGCGTCGGCCTCCACGGTGTGCGGGCCGAAGTTCATGGTGCCGAGGCAGAGCGGCGAGACGGACAGGCCGGTGCGGCCGAGGTGGGTGTACTCCATGGTCACCACCCTCTGCCGCCCCGGCCCGCTTGTCCAGTACCCGCTGCCCGTCCGGACGGCCACGCACCGGAAGCCGCCCCCGCCCCGGGGGACACGCCGCCCCCGAACGGGAACTGCCCCTCCGTCAGGCCGGTACCGAAGCGGGGCAGGGCGCGTGGAGCCCCGGCTGCGCCTCGTGGAACAGCACCTCCCCGGGCAGGGCGACCGGCGGCCGGGCGAGCCGCCGGCTCGACTCCCGCGTACGGTCAGGCGGTTCGCCGCAGCAGCGCCAGGTACATCGCGTCCGTCCCGTGCAGGTGCGGCCAGAGCTGGACGTCCGGGCCCTCGCCGAGGTCGGGGACGCCGGGCAGCAACGGGCGGGCGTCGATCCACTCGACGTCCTCCCGGCCGCGCAGCACGTCGTCGACCACGGCCCGGGTCTCCGCCAGGTGCGGCGAGCAGGTGGCGTAGCCGACCACGCCGCCGACCCGGGCCGCGTCCAGCGCGGAGCGCAGCAACTCCCGCTGCAGCGGCCCGAATCCGGCGATGTCCTCGGGGCGGCGCCGCCAGCGCGCCTCGGGGCGGCGGCGCAGCGCGCCCAGGCCCGAGCAGGGCACGTCGACCAGGACGCGGTCGAAGGCGCCCTGCTGCCAGGCGCCGCGCGTCCCGTCGGCGGTGATGACGGCGTACCGGCCGGGGTTGCCGTCCAGCGCGCGGGCGACCAGCCGGGCGCGGTGCGGCTGCTTCTCGGAGGCGACCAGCGCCGCGTCGCGCTCCGCGGCGACCGCGCCGAGCAGCGCGGCCTTGCCGCCGGGGCCCGCGCAGCCGTCCAGCCAGAGCCGGTCGGGGCCGTCGATCGGGGCGTTGGCGAGGGCGAGCGCGACCAGCTGGCTGCCCTCGTCCTGGACGCCGGCCCGGTTCTCCCGCACCGCGTCGACCCCGGCCGGGTCGCCGCCGTCGGTGAGCCGCAGCGCGTACGGCGACCAGCGGCCGTCCTCGACCTCGGGCAGCGCCTCGCGCAGCTCGGCGACCGAGGAGCGGCCGGGGCGGGCCACCAGGGTCACCTCGGGGCGGGCGTTGTCGGCCTCCAGCAGCTGCTCCATCGCCTGCCGCCCGCTCGCGTCCGGCTGCCAGCGGCCGAGCGCGTCCCACAGCGAGGAGACCACCCAGCGCGGGTGGGAGTGGACGACGGCGAGGTGGTCCTCGGCGTCGTCCTCGTACGGCGGGGCGACCTGGGCGACCCAGCCCGCCAGGTCCTGGGCGCTGATCTTGCGCAGCACGGCGTTGACGAACTTGGCGCGGCCGTCGCCGAGCACCACCCGGGCCAGCTCGACGGTCGCGGACACCGCGGCGTGGCTGGGGATCCGGGTGCCGAGCAGTTGGTGCGCGCCCAGCGAGAGGACGTCCAGCACCGGCGGGTCGACCTCGCGCAGCGGGCGGTCCACGCAGGCCGCGATGACCGCGTCGTAGGTGCCCTGGCCGCGCAGCGTGCCGTACACCAGCTCGGTGGCGAGCGCGGCGTCGCGCCGCTCCATGCCCTTGCGCTCGGCCTCGCGCAGCAGCGAGGGCAGGATCAGGTTGGCGTACGCGTCGCGCTCGTCGACGGCCCGCAGCGCCCGGAACGCGACGATCCGGGCGGGGTCCTTCTTGGGACGGCGGTGCGGGCGGGGGGCGCGCTTCGCGCCGGCGGGGGTGCTCAAAACGGTGCCTCGAAACCAAAGGTGCTGCGGGTCAGGTCCGGCCCGCCGAGGGGCCTCGCCCCAAGTCTAGGCCGAACCCGCCGCACCCCCGCCGCCCGAAGGCCCCGCCCGCCGCGCCCCCGCCGCCCGAAGGCCCCGCCCGCGCCTCAGCCCTCGAAGCGCTCCCCGGACTCGATCCGGGCGCCGCGCGCCCAGTCCGCGGCCGGCATCGCCTTCTTGCCCTGCGGGCGGACCTCGCCGAGCTCCACCTCGTGGCTGCCGGTGCCGACCCGGACGCTGTTCTTGGCGACCGCCAGCTCGCCCGGCGCCAGCGCGCTCTCGCCCGGCAGCAGCCGGACCGGGCCGGTGACCTTGAGCCGCTCGCCGCGGAAGGTGGTCCAGGCGCCGGGCGCGGGCGCGCAGCCGCGCACCACCCGGTCGACCCGCAGCGCGGGGTGGGTCCACTCGATCCGGGCGTCCTCGACGGTGAGCTTGGGCGCCAGCGTGACCCCGGCGAGCGGCTGCGGCTCGGGGCGGGCCTGCCCGTCCTCGATCGCGTCCATGGTGCGCACCAGCAGTTCGGCGCCCGCGCGGGCGAGCCGGCCGAGCAGGTCGCCGCTGGTGTCGGTGGGCTTGACGGTCTCGGTGAGGACGCCGAACACCGGCCCGGAGTCCAGGCCCTCCTCGATCCGGAAGGTGGACGCGCCGGTGACCTCGTCGCCCGCCATCACCGCGTGCTGCACGGGCGCGGCGCCGCGCCACGCGGGCAGCAGCGAGAAGTGCAGGTTGACCCAGCCGTGCACCGGGATCTCCAGCGCGCCGGGCCGGATCAGCGCGCCGTACGCCACCACGGGGCAGCAGTCGGGGGCGATCTCGGCGAGCCGGGCCATGAACTCCGGCTCGCTCGGCCGGACGGGCTTGAGCACCTCGATGCCCGCCTCCTCGGCGCGCTGCGCGACCGGGCTGGCCACCAGCTTGCGCCCGCGCCCGGCCGGCGCGTCGGGGCGGGTCACCACGGCGACCACCTCGTGCCGGGAGGCCAGCAGGGCGTCCAGGGCGGGAACGGCGACCTCGGGGGTGCCGGCGAAGACGAGACGCACGGGCGGGGGCCTTTCAGTGGAGTGGGAAGGTCGGAAGATCGGATTGCCGGAGAATGACCGTCGGACGGGCGTCCCACCCGATCATCGGCTCTCCCGATCCGCGCGGGGAGACGGGCGCGCGGGCGGCGCGGCCCGGCGCGCGGTCAGCGAATCGGCCCGAACGTGGAATGCGGCGAGATCCGCACCGTCGGCGCCGGGCCGCCGCCCCAGTCGCTCTCCCGGATCGCCTTCATCGCGGCCTTCCGGGTCTCCCGGTCCAGCCGGTCGATGAAGATGATCCCGTCCAGGTGGTCGGTCTCGTGCTGGATGCACCGCGACAGCAGCTGGGTGCCCTCCACCTCCACCGGCTCCCCGTGCATGTTGACGCCCCGGGCGACCACGCCGTACGCCCGCTTGGTGTCGAACCGCAGGCCGGGCAGCGACAGGCAGCCCTCCGGGCCGTCCTGCTCCTCCTCGCTGAGCGACAGGTCCGGGTTGATCAGGTGGCCCACCACGCCGTCCACGTTGTAGGTGAACACCCGCAGCGAGACGCCCAGTTGCGGCGCCGCCAGCCCCGCGCCGGGCGCCTCCAGCATGGTGTCGGTGAGGTCCTTCACCAGCTTCCGCAGTTCCTTGTCGAAGACGGTCACCGGCTTCGCGGTCGCCCGCAGCACCGGGTCGCCGAAGATCCGGATCGGCTGAACTGCCAAGACTGCGACTCCCTCTGCACCGACACGACCGCCCGGAAACGACGGCCTCCGGGAAGTCTATGCAATCCCCGCCGCCGGTTCGGAGCGGCCACTGGCATATCCCGAGTCGCACTCCGCGCGTGACCCAACGACCCGACGTGCGTTGGTCAATGCGAATTGACCGGGACGCGCGAGCGCCCCGAGCACGCGACCCGACCGAGAGGTGGCAACGAGGCCATGGCCGAGCAGATCAACCACGACGCCCGGGCCCGGGCGTCCCTGCACCTGCTGGTGCGGGACATCGAACGGGTCCGACGCCAGGTCGACGCCCTTCGGACGCTCACCGCCCAGCTGGGCAACGTCTACCGTCCCCGCCGCCCCAGCACCTCCGCCGGATTCGTGGTCTACGGCCGCGCGCCCGCCCCGACCGTCCGCCTCGCCCAGGAGCTGCGCGAGAGCGTCGAGACCCTGGTCGCCGCCGCCGTCGAGTTCGACCGCGCCCTCGGCTTCTCCTGGGACTCGGTCGGCTCCGCGCTGGGCGTCACCAAGCAGGCCGTGCACCGCCGCTACGGCATGCGCCGCCCCACCGGCGAACTGCTCCCCTCCCCGCGCGAGATCGACACCCCCGCACCCCCGCCGCCGCCCGCCCCCGCCCCCACCGCCCCCGCCGCCCCGGCCGCCCGCCCCCCGATCCCACAGGCCCGCCAGGCCAGCCCCCTGATGCCCCAGCGCACCCGCTGACCCCACCGCACGACCGGGGGCGCGGAGAAACCCGCCGCGCCAAGGCGAAACCGGGAGCGCGGGGAAACCCGCCGCGCCAAGACGAAACCGGGGGCGCGGGGAACTGCGCGGCCAACCGAGCACGCACAGCCGGATCGCGAAGCAGGACGAGAGCTTGCAACTATCCCGCGATCCCGCTGACGTGCTCCTCCCTCCCCCAGCCCCAAGGGGGGCTGGGAGGTGCCCCCTCCGCGCAGTTCCCCGCGCCCCTGTCTGCACCACCCCGCCAAGCGCAGCGGGTCTCCCCCGCGCCCCCGCTTCGGCCTACCCGATGTCCGTCGGGTCCACCCGGATCCGCACCGTCTCCGCCCCCCGCAGGGCCAGTCGCGCGATCTGCGCCGCCTTCAGCGCGGACGCCAGCGCGGCCCCCTGCCCCGGCGCGACCCGTACCAGCGCGCGCTCCACCCCCTCCTCCCGCGCCCCCTTCGCGCCACCCCCGCCCCCGCCCCCGCCCCCGCCCCCGCCGAAGACCGGCACCGGGCCCAGCACGTCCGCGCCCTCCGGGAGCCGGAGCAGGCCCAGCAGGTCCGCGACCGCCTGCGCGGGCCCCGTGACCGAGGCCATCCGGGAGACCGGCGGGAAGCGCAGCTCCTCCCGTTCGTCGAGTTCGACGCCCGCGTGCCCGGCCGGGTCCCACCGCACCAGGGCCTGCACCGCCCGCGCCGCCGCCTCCGCGACGACCACGACGGTGCCGCCCTCGTCGGCCGGTCGGACCAGCGCGGCCGCGGTCAGCCAGCGCCGCACCGCCTCCTCGCCGGCCCGCAGGTCGGGCCGGTTGAGCAGGGCCCAGCCGTCGAGCAGCAGGGCCGCCGCGTAGCCGGGGCCGTCGGCGACCGGTTCGGCGCCCGGCGTGGCCAGCACCAGCGCGGGCGCGCCCGGCACGGTCGCGAGCACCGCGTCCCGCCCGGAGGTGCGCACCGGCACCCGCGGGAACGCCTTGCCGAGCTCCTCCGCCGTGCGCCGCACGCCCACCACCGCGGCCCGCAGCCGGAACGACCCGCACTCGACGCAGTGCCAGTCCTGCTCCTCCGTGCCGCACCAGGCGCACACCAGTGCCGCGTCCGCCGCCGGGGACTCCAGCGGGCCGCCGCAGGCCCGGCAGCGGGCCGTCTCCCGGCAGCGGGCGCAGGCCAGCCGGGGCGCGTAGCCCCGGCGCGGGACCTGGACCAGCACCGGCCCGCGGGTCAGCGCCTCCCGGGCGGTCTCCCAGGCGACCGAGGGCAGCCGGGCGGCCTGCGCCGCGCCGTCGCGGGCCTGGTCGTACTCGGTGACGGTGCGCACCCGGGGCGCGGTCCGGCGGACCGTCTCCCGGGCGGCGGCCAGCGGGCGCGCCCAGCCGGAGCGCAGCAGCTGCGCGGCCTCGACCGTCATCGACACGCCGCCGAGCAGCACCGCCGCGCCCTCCTCGGCGGCCCGCAGCAGCGCGACCTCGCGCACGTGCGGGTAGGGGGCGTTCGGGTCGCTGTGGCTGCTGTCGCCGTCCGACCAGACCACCACCAGTCCGAGGTCGCGCACGGGTGCGAACACCGCCGCCCGGGTGCCGATCGCGGCGTGCACCGAGCCGCGGCTGACGGACAGCCAGCGCCGGTAGCGCTCCTGCGGGCCGGCCTCGGCGGCCAGCACCGCGTGCCGCCCCTCGCCGAGCAGGGCCCGCAGCGCCGCGTCCGCGCGGGCGACCGCGCGCCCGTCCGGCAGCACCACCAGCGCGCCGCGCCCGGCGGCGAGGGTCGCGGCGACGGCGCGGGCGATCTCGGCGGGCCAGTCGGGGCCGGGCAGCGCCGTCCACACCGCGCGCGGCGCGTGGCCGCCCGCCAGCGAGGCCAGGAACTCCGGGCCGTGCAGGTAGCGCTCCCAGCTGCCGGGCGCCGGAACCCCCGGCGGGGGCAGCGGGCGCGGCGAGGGTTCGCCCTCCGCCCCGGCGTGCCGCGGCGGGACGGCCAGTTGCAGCACGTCGGCGAGGGTGCCGGCGTAGCGGTCGGCGACGGCCCGGCACAGCCGCAGCAGCGGCGGGGTGAGCACCCGCTCGGGCGACAGGACGCGGGCGAGCGGGGCCAGCGGGCCCGCGTAGTCGGAGTCGTCCCGCCGCTCGACCACGAACCCGTCGTGCAGCGAGCCGCCCTCGCGCCGCCCGTGCGCGCCGACCCGGCCGCCGAAGCGGACCCGGACCCGGACGCCGGGCTGGGCCTCCTCGGACATCGCCTCGGGCACCGCGTAGTCGAAGTACTGGTCGAGGCTCAGCACGCCCTTGTCGACCAGCACCCGGGCGACCGGCTTCCGTTCGGCGAGGACCACCCCGCGCGCGGCCCTCGGCTTCGCCCGGCGCACCGTCTCCCGGATGAACGCCAACTGCTCCCCGGTGCCGTCCGCGCTGCTCACGCCCCCAACCTAGCGGACCCCGCCGACAACGCGACGGAGCCGCCGGCCGGGGAGGGACTCCCCGGCCGGCGGCTCCGAGCGCGGCAGCGGGCTCAGCTCGCGACGGCGGCCTTCAGCGCGTCGGCGCGGTCGGTGCGCTCCCAGGTGAAGTCCGGCAGCTCGCGGCCGAAGTGGCCGTACGCGGCGGTCTGCTGGTAGATCGGGCGCAGCAGGTCGAGGTCGCGGATGATGGCGGCCGGGCGGAGGTCGAAGACCCGGGTGACGGCGTCCTGGATCTTCGTGACCGGGACGGTCTCGGTGCCGAAGGTCTCGACGAACAGGCCGACCGGCTCGGCCTTGCCGATCGCGTAGGCGACCTGGACCTCGGCGCGGCTGGCCAGGCCCGCGGCGACGATGTTCTTGGCGACCCAGCGCATCGCGTAGGCGGCGGAGCGGTCGACCTTGGACGGGTCCTTGCCGGAGAAGGCGCCGCCGCCGTGGCGGGCCATGCCGCCGTAGGTGTCGATGATGATCTTGCGTCCGGTCAGGCCGGCGTCGCCCATCGGGCCGCCGATCTCGAACCGGCCGGTCGGGTTGACCAGCAGCCGGTAGCCCTCGGTGACCAGCTTGATGCCCTCGTCGGCGAGCGCCTTGAGCTCGGGCTCGACCACGAACTCGCGGATGTCGGGGGTGAGCAGCGAGTCCAGGTCGATGTCGCTGGCGTGCTGCGAGGAGACCACCACGGTGTCCAGGCGCACGGCGCGGTCGCCGTCGTACTCGATGGTGACCTGGGTCTTGCCGTCGGGGCGCAGGTACGGGATGGTCCCGTTCTTGCGGACCTCGGTCAGGCGGCGGGAGAGCCGGTGCGCGAGGGTGATCGGCAGCGGCATCAGCTCGGGGGTGTCGTCGCAGGCGTAGCCGAACATCAGGCCCTGGTCGCCGGCGCCCTGGCGGTCCAGCTCGTCCTCGACGTCGCCCTCGACCCGGTGCTCGTGGGCGGTGTCCACGCCCTGCGCGATGTCCGGGGACTGCGAGCCGATCGACACCGACACGCCGCAGGAGGCGCCGTCGAAGCCCTTCTTGGACGAGTCGTAGCCGATCTCCAGGATCTTCTCCCGGACCAGCTGCGCGATCGGCGCGTACGCCTTGGTGGTGACCTCGCCGGCGATGTGCACCAGGCCGGTGGTGATCAGGGTCTCCACGGCGACGCGGGAGGTCGGGTCGTCCTTGAGGAGGGCGTCCAGGATGGTGTCGCTGATCTGGTCAGCGATCTTGTCGGGGTGTCCCTCGGTGACGGACTCCGAGGTGAACAGGCGGCGAGACACAGCGCTCCCTGGGGTTGCAGCGGCTGCTGACTGAATGCGCTCGGAAGTCCCGAGGCATCCGGAAAGACTTGATTCCTGGAGTGGAGTGTAACGGTCGGCTACCGATCGTGGGTGCTCCGTACGAAGGTCTGTCGTGTCCGGGACGCGAATCACACCGTGCGGATCTTCGCCGGTCAGCCCGGGTCGCCGTCGGACCGACCGGCCGGCGGGAGCCAACTACCGGGGCGACCAGGGGTGTTGCCCGGGTTAACGCTCCGTTTCCGGCTCCGCGCGGGGCAGCCGGGCGGCGACCTGGTCCCAGATCGCGTCGGCCAGGATCTCCTTCGGACTGTCCGCGATGTGGACCTCGGAACCGTCGGCTCCGATCAGCACGGCGCTGTTGGTGTCCTGGCCGAACGCCTTGCCGTCGCCGACCTCGTTGACCACCAGCAGGTCGCAGCCCTTGCGGGCGAGCTTGGCCCGGCCGTGCGCGAGGACGTCGTCGGTCTCGGCGGCGAAGCCGACCACCACCTGTCCCCCGCGGGCCCGGTCGGCCGACACCTCGGCCAGCACGTCGGGGTTGCGGACCAGCGCGATCGGCGCGGGCTCGACCCCGTCCACCTTCTTGATCTTGCCGGTGGCGTACTCGGCGGGGCGGAAGTCGGCGACGGCGGCGGCCATCACCACCGCGTCGGCGTCCTCGGCGGCCCGCAGCACCGCCTCGCGCAGCTGCATCGCGGTGCCGACCCGGACCACGTCCGCCCCGGCCGGGTCGGGCAGCGCGGTGTTCGCCGCGACCAGGGTGACCCGGGCGCCGCGGGCCAGCGCGGTGGCGGCCAGCGCGTACCCCTGCTTGCCGGAGGAGCGGTTGCCGAGGAAGCGCACCGGGTCGAGCGGCTCGCGGGTGCCGCCCGCCGAGACCACCACGTGACGGCCCGTCAGGTCCCGCTCCAGGCCGCCGCGCACCAGCACCCGGCGGCAGGCCGCGAAGATCTCGGCCGGGTCGGGCAGCCGGCCCTTGCCGGTGTCGACGCCGGTGAGCCGGCCCACCGCGGGCTCGATCACGATCGCGCCGCGCCGCCGCAGCGTGGCGACGTTCTCCTGGGTGGCGGGGTGCTCCCACATCTCGGTGTGCATGGCGGGCGCGAACACCACCGGGCAGCGCGCGGTCAGCAGGGTGTTGGTCAGCAGGTCGTCGGCCAGGCCGTGGGCGGCCTTCGCCAGCAGGTCCGCGGTGGCCGGGGCGACCACCACCAGGTCCGCCTGCTGCCCGATCCGCACGTGCGGGACCTCGTGCACCCGCTCCCAGGTCTCGGTCGCCGCCGGCCGCCCGGACAGCGCCGCCCAGGTCGCCTCGCCGACGAAGTGCAGCGCCGCCGCGGTCGGCACCACCGTCACCTCGTGCCCGGACTCGCTGAACCTCCGCAGCAGTTCGCAGGCCTTGTAGGCGGCGATCCCGCCGCTCACCCCGAGGACCACACGGGACGCGTTCATGACGGTCGGCTCTCCTTGTTGCGACGGGCCGTGACGGGCTGCGACGGACTCGGGCCCACCTTACGACCCCCCGCCGGACGGCTGCGACGTGTCGCCGGGCACACGGCCGCAGGGCCCGCCCCGGTGCCGGGAACGGCATCGGAACGGGCCCTGCGGGTGGTACCGGGGCTCAGGCGCCCTCGACCGCCTCGGCGGTGAGCAGGCCGGCGTTGATCTCGCGCAGCGCGATCGACAGCGGCTTCTCGTGCACGTGGGTGTCGACCAGCGGGCCGACGTACTCCAGCAGGCCCTCGCCCAGCTGCGAGTAGTACGCGTTGATCTGGCGGGCGCGCTTGGCCGCGTAGATCACCAGGCTGTACTTGGAGTCGGTGGCCTCGAGCAGCTCGTCGATCGGCGGGTTGATGATGCCCTCGGGCGCGGTCATCGAAGAGGACACGCTGAACCTTCCGAAGTGGTTTACAGGTATCGGCTGGGTGCAACCGATCCGGTCAGGCTACACCGAGCAAGGCTAGCAGTTCGGCCGCTACCTGCTCGACGGAGGTGTTGACGAGCGTCGTGTCGAACTCCGCCTCCGCCGCCAGCTCGACCTTCGCCGCGGCGAGCCGCTCGTCGATCACGTCCTGCGACTCGGTGCCCCGGCCGGTGAGCCGGCGCACCAGCTCCTCCCAGCTCGGCGGGGCCAGGAAGACCAGCTGCGCCTCGGGCATGGACTCCTTGACCTGCCGGGCCCCCTGGAGGTCGATCTCCAGCAGCACCGGCTCGCCCTTGTCCAGCTTGTCGAGCACCGCCTGCCGCGGCGTCCCGTACCGGTTCCCGGCGAAGACCGCCCACTCCAGCAGCTCGCCGTTGGCCACCAGCTTGTCGAACTGCTCGTGGTCGACGAAGTGGTACTGCACGCCGTCGCGCTCACCCGGGCGCGGGTGCCGGGTCGTCGCCGACACCGACAGCCAGACCTCGGGGAACTGCTTCCTCATATGAGCGACGACCGTGCTCTTGCCGACCCCGGAGGGGCCGGAGAGCACGGTCAGCCGCGGACGCTCACTCATGTACCGATTATCCCGGATCGCGGACGTTCCGCCGACACCGGCCTCCGATCAAGAGGCGGCGCCGCCGAACTCCCGCTCCAGGGAGGCGATCTGGTTCGTGCCGAGGCCGCGCACGCGACGGCTCTCGGAGATGCCGAGGCGCTCCATGATCTGCTTGGCGCGCACCTTGCCGACACCCGGCAGGGACTCCAGCAGGGCGGAGACCTTCATCTTGCCGATGACCTCGTCGTCGGACTTGCCGGCCTTGATGACGTCGTGCAGCGAGGCGCCCGAGTGCTTCAGCCGGTTCTTGACGTCGGCACGCTTCCGGCGAGCCTCGGCGGCCTTGGCGAGCGCGGCGGTGCGCTGTTCGGGAGTAAGGGGCGGAAGAGCCACGCCGTTCACCTCAGGTGTGGATGGAAGGGATGAGCCATGACTTGGTGGTGCCGGGACACCACAGGTCTCTGACCTGCGGAGGTGGCCGTGACCACCGCCAACTGGCGTCCTACCGCCGGACACTACCCAACTTGGGCCGCCGCGTCAGGAAAAGAACACGAAAAGTCCAGGTCAGCAGGGGCCGACCTGGGAGTTTTCCGGTCAAATCAACCGAGTTGGCGCCCCGATACTCATCGGTTTGTGACGGCCCTCACATCGTCGACGAACACCTGCGCGGCCTGCCGGAGGGCCTGCACCGAGGGCCCGTGCTTCAGCACGTCACGGCTCACCGAGGGCACCACGTTGCGGACTTGGTCGCCGAAGACCCGCGGCAGGTCGGCCGCGGTGGCGCCCTGCGCGCCCACCCCGGGGGCCAGCAGCGGGCCGTTGATCGCCAGGTCCACCCCCGCGTCGGCGAGCGTCGCGCCGACCACCGCGCCGAACGAGCCCAGCGGTTCGGCGCCGGAGTTCTCCGCCGCCAGCCGCCCCAGCACGGCCTGCGCCACGCTCCGCCCGTCCGCGCCGACGGCCCGCTGCACCTCGTGCCCCTCCGGGTTCGAGGTCAGCGCCAGCGCGAACAGCCCGCAGCCGTTCGCGTGCGCCAGGTCGACGGCCGGCTGCAGCGAGCCGAAGCCGAGGTACGGGCTGACGGTCAGCGCGTCGGAGAACAGCGGGCTGTCCGGCGACAGGAACGCCTCCGCGTAGGCCGCCATGGTCGAGCCGATGTCGCCGCGCTTGGCGTCCATCAGCACCAGCGCCCCGGCCTCCCGCGCCTCGGCCACCGAGCGCTCCAGCACGGCCACGCCGCGGCTGCCGAACCGCTCGAAGAACGCGGACTGCGGCTTGAGCACCGCGACCCGGTCCGCCAGCGCCTCGACCACGGTGCGCGAGAAGGTCTCCAGGCCCGCCAGGTCGTCGTTCAGGCCCCAGGCGGTGAGCAGCGCGGCGTGCGGGTCGATGCCGACGCAGAGCTGGCCCCGGGTGTCGAGGGCGGTCCGCAGGCGGGTGCCGAAGGGCGTGCTGTCAGTCATCTACTGTCTTCCGTCTTCCGTCGTGGTGGTGCGGTGGGCGAGCCCCACCGCGTCGGTGTGGGCGGCGAAGCCGCGGGCGGCGAGTTCCGCGCGCAGTTCGTCCAGGATCCGCAGCGGCGCCGTCGGGTCGCGCAGCAGCTCGGAGCCGACCGCGACGCCGGACGCGCCGGCCAGGGTGAATTCGAGGGCGTCCCGGCCGGTGCGCACCCCGCCCATGGCGAGGATCGGCACCGCGGGCATCCGCCCGGCCCGCATCGCGGCGTGCACCTGGAAGACGCAGTGCACCGCGATCGGGCGCAGCGCGGGCCCGGACAGGCCGCCGTAGCCGCCGGGGGCGCCCAGCGCCGGACGGCGGGCGTCCAGGTCGATGGCCATGCCCCGGGCGGTGTTGACCATGGACAGGCCGTCGGCGCCGGCCGCCGCGCAGGCGGCGGCGACCTCGGTGATGGTGCCGGTGTCGGGGGCGAGCTTGGCGTACACGGGCAGCTCGGGCGCGACCGCCTTCACGGCGGCGACCACGTCGTGGCTGACCGCCGGGTTGGCGGCGAACAGCAGGCCCCGGTCGGCGGCGCCGGGCGCGGACAGGTTCAGCTCCAGGCCGCGCACCCCGTCCCGGCCCGCCAGCCGGGCCGCCAGCCCGGTGAAGTCCTCCAGCCGGTGCCCGCCGATCGACACCACGGTGCGCACCCCGCGCTCGGCCAGCCAGGGCAGCTCGCGCCGCAGGAACCCGTCGATGCCCGGCTGCTGGCCGCCCACGGCGTTCAGCAGCCCGCCCGGCACCGCGACGATCCGCGGCCCCGGCAGCCCGGCCCCGGCCCGCGGCAGCACGGTGCGGGTGGTCAGCGTCCCCAGCTGGTCCAGCGGCACGAACCGCGCCAGCTCCCGCCCGAACCCGGCGCACCCGGCGGCCGTGGACAGCGGATTGGGCACCGTCCCGCTCCCCAACGGCGCGGTGAGGTCCACCTCCTGACGCCCCGTCACGCGACCTCCCCCGCCCCGGCCGCCCCGGTCCCGCCGTCCGGGCGCCGCTCCCCCGGCCCGCGCCCGGCTGCGGGAACCGCCCGGCGCCCGGCGCCCCGGGTCCGTCCGGCCCGGTCCCCGTCCTCCTGCGGCGCGCTCACTGCCCCGCCCCTTCCACGTCCGCCGGTACGGTGCCCAGTCCGCTCCAGCGGACCCGGGCGCCGTCGAACACCGGTCCCTCGGTGCAGGCGCGCACCAGCCGGCTGACGCCGTCGGCGTCGCGCACCGGCAGCACGCAGCCCAGGCACAGGCCGGTGCCGCAGGGCAGGTCGGCGCCCACCGCCGTCCAGCTGCGCACCCCGCGCGCGGTCGCGGCGGCCACTGCGGCGGCGCTGAGCGCCGGGGTGGCGGCGGTGTACAGCAGGTCGGCGTCGAGGGCGGCGAGGGCCTGGCCGACCAGGGCGGCGGGGTCGTCGCCGAGCGGGAGCCCGGCGCTGCCGTCGGCGGTGAGCAGCAGCACGTCGGCGGTGAGCGCGCGGGCCGCGTCGACGCCGTACAGGCGCCCGGCGGTGGCCGCGGCGAGCACGAAGGCGACCTGGCTCCCGGCGGCGAGGAGCTGTTCGGCGAGGGCCGGCAGCGGCCCGGCCTGGGTGTCCTCGCCGAGCAGCAGGGCGCAGGCGGGGGCGTCGGGCTGCGGGTAGGGGGTGCCGAGCGGGACGATCAGGTCGAGGACGGGCGGCGGGTCGGCGGGCAGCAGCAGGTCGAGCGCGTCCCCGTCGGCGCGCAGCACGGGCACCGCGCGGCGCAGCACCTCGACGCTGCCCCCGGGGGCGGCGAGGGCGGCGAAGTGCCCGGGCCGGAACCGGGCCGCGGCCGTCGCGCACCGCACGGTGACCCGCCGGCCGGGCCCGTCGGCCCGGGTGCCGACCACCTCGGCCCGGACCACCACCGGATTGGCCATCCCCGCCGCTCCCTTCCTCCACGCCTGCCGCCGCAGCGGTCGTCCTCGTCCGGCCCTCCGCCCGCCGCCGCTCCCCCGAGGCTCCTGCGCTCAGGGGCCCGCGGCCGACCCGACGGGCCACCCCTCGTCGCCCCCGCGGGCCGGCGGCTCAGCGGTTGCCCTTGCCCACCGCTTCCCCGATGCTCGCGTACCCCGCGGCCCGCAGCCGGGCCGACAGGCCCTTGTGGACCTTGCGCATCCAGAACGGCCCCTCGTAGATGAACGCGGAGTAGCCCTGGACGAGGTCGGCGCCGGCCAGGATCCGCTGCCAGGCGTCCTCGGCGGTCTCGATGCCGCCGACCGAGACGATGGCGAGGCGGCCGTCGGTGCGCTTGCGCAGCCGCTCCAGCACCTCCAGGGAGCGGGCCTTGAGCGGGGCGCCGGAGAGGCCGCCCATGCCGATCTCCTCGATCCGGGCGGCGGGGGTGCGCAGGCCCTCGCGGCCGATGGTGGTGTTGGTGGCGATGATGCCGTCGAGGCCGAGGTGCAGGGCCATGTCGGCGATCTCGTCGATGTCCTCGTCGGCGAGGTCGGGGGCGATCTTCACCAGCAGCGGGACGTGGTGGTTGGTGACCTCGTCGGCGGCCTTGCGGACGTCCCAGAGCAGCGGGCCGAGCACCTGGACGGCCTGCAGGTTGCGCAGTCCGGGGGTGTTCGGCGAGGAGACGTTGACGACCAGGTAGTCGGCGTGGGGCGCCAGCGCCTTCGCGCTCTTCAGGTAGTCGGCGGTCGCCTCGTCCTCCGGCACGACCTTGGTCTTGCCGATGTTGACGCCGAGGACGGGGGTGTTGCTGGTGTGCGGGCGGGCGGCGAGGCGGGTGGCGACCCGGGCGGAGCCCTGGTTGTTGAAGCCCATCCGGTTGATCAGGGCGCGGTCCTCGACGAGCCGGAACAGCCGGGGGGCGGGGTTGCCGGGCTGCGGCTCGCCGGTGACGGTGCCGATCTCGACGTAGTCGAAGCCGAGCATCGACAGGCCGTCGATGCCGATGCCGTTCTTGTCGAAGCCCGCGCCGAGGCCGAACGGGCCGGGCAGGTCGAGGCCGAGCGCGGTGGTGCGCAGCCGGGGGTCGCGCGGGGCGAGCACGGCGCGCACCAGGGAGCGCAGGCCGGGCACCGAGGCGGCCAGCCGGATCCAGAAGAACGCCAGGTGGTGGGCCTTCTCCGGGTCCATCTTCTTGAAGACCAGGTTGAACAGGAGCTTGTACATCGCGCGGGCGACCCTCCGTGAGCCGTAAGCCGTAAGCCGTGCCGGGACATGGACGTGGGGGGCACCCGGCAACCGGACCGGCGTGCCCCCCACGGTTTCGGCCTAGTTGCGGCCGGAGTTGATCAGCGCCGCGTGCTCCTGCAGCGACATCACGCCGATCTCGCCGCGCCGCAGCTCGGCGATGCCCTGGACGGCCGCGCCCATCGCCTGCACGGTGGTCAGGCAGGGCACGCCCCGGGAGACCGCGGCGGTGCGGATCTCGTAGCCGTCGAGGCGGCCGCCGGTGCCGTACGGGGTGTTGATGATCAGGTCGACCCCGCCCTCGTGGATGAGCTGGACGATGGTCTTCTCGCCGTCCGGGCCCTCGCCGTCGGAGTGCTTGCGCACCACGGTGGCGGGGATGCCGCCGCGCTGCAGCACCTCGGCGGTGCCGGTGGTGGCGAGCAGTTCGAAGCCGAGCTCGACCAGCGCGCGGGCCGGGAAGACCAGGTTGCGCTTGTCGCGGTTGGCGACCGAGACGAACACCTTGCCCTTGGTGGGCAGGGCGCCGTACGCGCCGGCCTGGGACTTGGCGTACGCGGTGCCGAAGACCCGGTCGATGCCCATGACCTCGCCGGTGGAGCGCATCTCCGGGCCGAGCACGGTGTCGACGCCGCGGCCGTGCACGTCGCGGAAGCGCGACCACGGCATCACGGCCTCCTTGACCGAGATCGGCGCGTCGGCGGGCAGCGTGCCGCCGTCGCCCTCGCGCGGCAGCAGGCCCTCGGCGCGCAGTTCGGCGACGGTGGCGCCGAGCGAGATCCGGGCGGCGGCCTTGGCCAGCGGGACGGCGGTGGCCTTGGAGGTGAACGGCACGGTGCGGGAGGCGCGCGGGTTGGCCTCCAGCACGTAGAGGATGTCGCCGGACAGCGCGAACTGGATGTTGATCAGGCCGCGCACGCCGACGCCCTTGGCGATGCCCTCGGTGGCCGAGCGCAGCCGCTTGATGTCGTACCCGCCGAGGGTGATCGGGGGCAGCGCGCAGGCGGAGTCGCCGGAGTGGATGCCGGCCTCCTCGATGTGCTCCATGACGCCGCCGAGGTACAGCTCCTCGCCGTCGTACAGGGCGTCGACGTCGATCTCGACGGCGTCGTCGAGGAAGCGGTCGATCAGCACGGGGTGCTCGGAGATCAGGCCGGCGTGCCGCTCCAGGTAGGAGGCGAGCGAGGGCTCGTCGTAGACGATCTCCATGCCGCGGCCGCCGAGCACGTAGGACGGGCGGGCCAGCACGGGGTAGCCGATCTCGTCGGCGATCGCCTTGGCCTCCTCGAAGGAGAACGCGGTGCCGTGCTTGGGGGCGGGCAGTCCGGCGTCGCGCAGGACGCGGCCGAACGCGCCGCGCTCCTCGGCGAGGTGGATCGCCTCCGGCGGGGTGCCGACGATCGGCACGCCGTTGTCCTTGAGCGCCTGGGCCAGGCCGAGCGGGGTCTGGCCGCCGAGCTGGACGATCACGCCGGCCAGCGGTCCGGCCTGCTGCTCGGCGTGGACGATCTCCAGCACGTCCTCCAGGGTGAGCGGCTCGAAGTAGAGCCGGTCGGAGGTGTCGTAGTCGGTGGAGACGGTCTCCGGGTTGCAGTTGACCATGACGGTCTCGTACCCGGCGTCGGCGAGCGCGAAGGAGGCGTGCACGCAGGAGTAGTCGAACTCGATGCCCTGGCCGATCCGGTTCGGGCCGGAGCCCAGGATGATCACGGCGGGCTTGGTGCGCGGGGCGACCTCGCTCTCCTCGTCGTAGGACGAGTAGAAGTACGGGGTCTTGGCGGCGAACTCGGCGGCGCAGGTGTCGACGGTCTTGAACACCGGGCGGATGCCCAGCGCGTGCCGCACCTCGCGGACCACGTCGGCCTTCAGGCCGCGGATCTCGCCGATCTGCTGGTCGGAGAAGCCGTGCCGCTTGGCGTGGCGCAGCAGCTCGGGGTCGAGCTCGGCGCCCTCGCCCAGCTCGACGGCGATCTCGTTGATCAGGAAGAGCTGGTCGACGAACCACGGGTCGATCTTGGTGGACTCGAACACCTCCTCCGGGGTGGCGCCGGCCCGGATCGCCTGCATGACGGTGTTGATCCGGCCGTCGGTCGGAACGACGGCCTTCGCCAGCAGCTCGGTCTTGTCGCCGGTCTCGCCGACCCAGGTGAACTGGGAGCCCTTCTTCTCCAGCGAGCGCAGCGCCTTGTTCAGCGCCTCGGGGAAGTTGCGGCCCATCGCCATGGCCTCGCCCACCGACTTCATGGTGGTGGTCAGCGTGGCGTCGGCGGACGGGAACTTCTCGAACGCGAACCGCGGCACCTTGACGACGACGTAGTCGAGGGTCGGCTCGAAGGAGGCCGGGGTCTGCTCGGTGATGTCGTTGGGGATCTCGTCCAGCGTGTAGCCGACGGCGAGCTTCGCGGCGATCTTGGCGATCGGGAAGCCGGTGGCCTTGGAGGCCAGCGCGGAGGAGCGCGAGACGCGCGGGTTCATCTCGATGACGATGACCCGGCCGTCCTCGGGGTTGACCGCGAACTGGATGTTGCAGCCGCCGGTGTCGACGCCGACCTCGCGGATCACGGCGATGCCGATGTCGCGCAGCACCTGGTACTCGCGGTCGGTGAGGGTCATCGCCGGGGCGACGGTGATCGAGTCACCGGTGTGCACGCCCATCGGGTCGAAGTTCTCGATCGAGCAGACGACGACCACGTTGTCGTGCTTGTCGCGCATCAGCTCCAGCTCGTACTCCTTCCAGCCGAGGATGGACTCCTCCAGGAGCACCTCGGTGGTCGGCGAGAGCGCCAGGCCCTGCCCGGCGATCCGGCGCAGGTCCTCCTCGTCGTGCGCGAAGCCGGAGCCGGCGCCGCCCATGGTGAAGGAGGGGCGGACCACGACCGGGTAGCCGCCGAGGGTGTCGACGCCGGCGAGGACGTCCTCCATCGAGTGGCAGATCACCGAGCGGGCGGACTCGCCGTACCCGATCTTGGCGTTGACGGCCTCGACGACGCCCTTGAAGAGCTCGCGGTCCTCGCCCTTGTTGATGGCGTCGACGTCGGCGCCGATCAGCTCGACGTCGTACTTCTCCAGCGTGCCGGCCTTGTGCAGGGAGATCGCGGTGTTCAGCGCGGTCTGGCCGCCGAGGGTCGGCAGCAGCGCGTCGGGGCGCTCCTTGGCGATGATCTTCTCGACGAACTCGGGGGTGATCGGCTCGACGTAGGTGGCGTCGGCGATCTCCGGGTCGGTCATGATGGTCGCCGGGTTGGAGTTGACCAGGATGACCCGCAGCCCCTCGGCCTTGAGCACCCGGCAGGCCTGCGTGCCCGAGTAGTCGAACTCCGCCGCCTGGCCGATGACGATCGGGCCGGAGCCGATGACCAGAACGGACTTGATGTCGGTGCGCTTAGGCACGCTGGCCCTCCATAAGGCTCACACTGTGCTTGCTGTCGTCTCGCATGAGCTCGACGAACCGGTCGAAGAGGTAGGCGGCGTCGTGCGGGCCGGCTGCCGCTTCGGGGTGGTACTGCACGCTGAAGGCGGGGATGTCGAGTGCCTGCAGGCCCTCGACCACGTCGTCGTTGAGGCAGACGTGGGAGACCTCGACCCGCCCGAAGGGGGTGTCGCTCACCTGGTCCAGCGGCGCGTTCACGGCGAAGCCGTGGTTGTGGGCGGTCACCTCGACCTTGCCGGTGGTGCGGTCCTGCACCGGCTGGTTGATGCCGCGGTGGCCGTACTTGAGCTTGTAGGTGCCGAAGCCGAGGGCCCGGCCCAGCAGCTGGTTGCCGAAGCAGATGCCGAAGAACGGGGTCTTCTTCGCCAGCACGCCGCGCAGCACCTCGACCTGGCGGTCGGCGGTGGCCGGGTCGCCCGGGCCGTTGGAGAAGAACACGCCGTCGGGCCGGACGGCGTAGATGTCCTCGACGGTGGAGTTGGCGGGCAGCACGTGCACCTCGATGCCGCGCTCGGCCATCCGCTGCGGGGTCATGCCCTTGATGCCCAGGTCGAGGGCGGCGACGGTGAACTTCTTCTCGCCGATCGCCGGGACGACGTAGGTCTCCTTGGTGGCGACCTCGGCGCACAGGTCGGCGCCCTTCATCTCCGGGGCCTGCTGCACCTTGGCGAGCAGCTCGGCCTGGTCGGCGACGGCCGGGCCGGAGAAGATGCCGACCCGCATCGCGCCGCGCTCGCGCAGGTGGCGGGTGAGCGCGCGGGTGTCGATGCCGCTGATGCCGACGACGCCCTGGCGCTCCAGCTCCTCGTCCAGCGAGCGCTTCGAGCGCCAGTTGGAGGCGACCCGGGCGGGGTCGCGGACCACGTAGCCGGACACCCAGATCTGCTGCGACTCGTCGTCCTCGTCGTTCCAGCCGGTGTTGCCGATCTGCGGGGCGGTCATCACGACCACCTGGCGGTGGTACGACGGGTCGGTCAGGGTCTCCTGGTAGCCGGACATGCCGGTGTTGAAGACCGCCTCGCCGAAGGTCTCGCCGACCGCGCCGTACGCCTGGCCGCGGAAGGTCCGGCCGTCCTCCAGGACGAGCACGGCGGGCACGCGCTCCCGCCTGGTGCGCTGCGTGGTGGGGGCAGGTGCGGTCATGTGGCGGCCTCTTCCGTCTTCATCGTCTTCGTACGTGTCACTAGTGCCTCGACGGCCTCGACCCAGTCCTCGTGCGCGTCGGCGGCGTCCAGCCGGAAGCCGCTCTCCAGCGCGCGCGGCCCGTGCGTCCAGCCGACCACCAGCAGCCCGCTCGGCACGACCTTGCCGGCGATGCCGGAGTCGGTGCGGGCGCCGGTGAGCGCGGCGGCGGGGATCCACAGGTCGGCCTCGCCGGGGCGGCGGGCCAGCAGGCCCCGCTCGGTGAGGGTCAGTTCGGCGAGGCTGCGCGTTCCCAGGCCGTGCGCGACGACCCGGTCCAGCCAGTTCCCCGCGGTGGTGGAACCGTGGTAGCGGCCGGGCGCCGTCAGCAGCGCCGGGCCGGTCTCCGCGGGCACCGCGGGCAGTTCCGGCAGGTCGGACTGGAGGGTGCGCCGCCAGTTCCAGCCCTGCCGCATCAGCCAGTACACCAGCGCGATCAGGACCAGCAGGCCCACCGTCGCGCCGACGTACCCGGGCCAGTCGGTGACGTGGCCCTTCTCGGTGGCGAGCCGCATCAGCGCTCGACCAGTTCGCCGGCGAGCACGGTGGCCTCGCCGCGCAGGAAGGTGGCGTGCACCCGTCCGGGCAGGTCCATGCCCCGGTACGGGCTGTTGCGGGAGCGGGTCGCGAAGGTGTCGGGGTTCACCACTCCACGGTACGCGGGATCGAACAGCACCAGGTTGGCAGGCTCGCCCACCGAGATCGGCCGTCCGTGCCCGGCCAGCCGGCCGATCCGGGCCGGGCGGTGCGACATCCGGTCCGCGACGCCCTCCCAGTTCAGCAGGCCGGTGTCGACCATGGTCTGCTGCACGACCGACAGCGCGGTCTCCAGGCCGACCATGCCCATCGCGGCGACCGCCCACTCGCAGTCCTTGTCCTCCGCGGGGTGCGGGGCGTGGTCGGTGGCGACGGCGTCGATGGTGCCGTCGGCCAGCGCGCGGCGCAGCGCCTCGACGTCCTCGGCGGTGCGCAGCGGCGGGTTGACCTTGTAGACCGGGTCGTAGCTGCGGACCAGTTCGTCGGTGAGCAGCAGGTGGTGCGGGGTGACCTCGGCGGTGACGTCCCAGCCCTTGCTCTTGGCCCAGCGGACGATCTCGACCGAGCCGGCGGTGGAGAGGTGGCAGATGTGCACCCGGGAGCCGACGTGCGCGGCGAGCAGCACGTCCCGGGCGATGATCGACTCCTCGGCGACGGCGGGCCAGCCGCCGAGGCCGAGCTCGCCGGAGACCAGGCCCTCGTTCATCTGGGCGCCGGCGGTCAGCCGGGGCTCCTGGGCGTGCTGGGCGACGACGCCGTCGAACGCCTTCACGTACTCCAGCGCGCGGCGCATGATCACCGCGTCGTCCACGCACTTGCCGTCGTCGGAGAAGACCCGCACCCCGGCGGCGGAGTCGTGCATCGCGCCGAGCTCGGCGAGCTGCTTGCCCTCCAGGCCGACGGTGACGGCGCCGACCGGCTGCACGTCGCAGTAGCCGGACTCGCGGCCCAGCCGCCAGACCTGCTCGACCACGCCGGCGCTGTCGGCGACCGGGAAGGTGTTGGCCATCGCGTGCACGGCGGTGTAGCCGCCCATCGCGGCGGCCCGGGTGCCGGTGAGGACGGTCTCGGCGTCCTCCCGGCCGGGCTCGCGCAGGTGGGTGTGCAGGTCGACCAGGCCGGGCAGGGCGATCAGGCCGTGCGCGTCGATGTCGATGTCGGCCTGGACGTCGAGGTCCTCGCCGATCGCGGCGAAGACGCCGTCGACGACGTGGATGTCCTGGGGGGCGCCGCCGAGGATCTGGGCGTTGCGGATCAGGTAGGTGGTCACTGGGCGGCCTCCGGGAGTTCGGTGGTGCGGGGGGCGTCGGCGGGGGCGTCGGCGAAGACCGCGCCGCCGAGCAGCAGGTAGAGCACGGCCATCCGGACGGACACGCCGTTGGCGACCTGCTCGACCACGGTGCAGCGCGGGGAGTCGGCGACCTCGGCGGTGATCTCCATGCCGCGGACCATCGGACCGGGGTGCATGACGACGGCGTGCTCGGGCAGCTTGGCCAGCCGGGTGCCGTCCAGGCCGTAGCGCCGGGAGTACTCGCGCTCGGTGGGGAAGAAGGCGGCGCTCATCCGCTCGCGCTGGACCCGCAGCATCATCACCGCGTCGACCTTGGGCAGCACGCTGTCGAGGTCGTAGGAGACCTCGCAGGGCCAGGTCTCGATGCCGATCGGCAGCAGGGTCGGCGGGGCGACGAAGACCACCTCGGCGCCGAGCGTGGTCAGCAGGTGCACGTTGGAGCGGGCGACCCGGCTGTGCAGGATGTCGCCGACGATGGCGACCCGGCGGCCGGCCAGGTCGCGCCCGGTGCCGGGGTTGAGGTGGCGACGCAGGGTGAAGGCGTCCAGCAGGGCCTGGGTGGGGTGCTCGTGGGTGCCGTCGCCGGCGTTGATCACCGAGCCGTGCAGCCAGTCCGAGCCGGCCAGCCGGGCGGGCGCGCCGGAGGCGTGGTGCCGGATGACCACGGCGTCGGCGCCCATCGCCTGCAGGGTCAGCGCGGTGTCCTTGAGGCTCTCGCCCTTGGAGACCGAGGAGCCCTTGGCGGAGAAGTTGATGACGTCCGCGGAGAGCCGCTTCTCGGCGACCTCGAAGGAGGTCTTGGTGCGGGTGGAGTCCTCGAAGAACAGGTTGACGACGGTGCGGCCGCGCAGCGTGGGCAGCTTCTTGACGGCCCGTCCGGAGAACTGGGAGAGCTCCTCGGCGGTGTCCAGGATCAGCAGGGCGTCGTCGCGGCCGAGGTCGGCGGTGGAGACGAGGTGGCGCTTCACGCGGTTCTACTCCGGGAGTTCGGGGTCGGCGGCCAGGGCCTGGGAGGAGCGGGCGGCGTAGTCGCGGTCACCCAGCAGGACGGCGTCCAGGCCGTCGGACTCGGCCAGCCGGACCTGCACGGCCTCGCGCAGCGAGGTGGGCAGGTTCTTGCCCACGTAGTCGGCGCGGATCGGGAGTTCGCGGTGCCCGCGGTCGACCAGGACGGCGAGGCGGACGGCGCGCGGACGGCCGATGTCGCCCAGCGCGTCGAGCGCGGCGCGGATGGTCCGGCCGGAGAACAGCACGTCGTCGACCAGGATCACCAGCTTGCCGTCGATGCCCTCGGCCGGGATCTCGGTGTGCTCCAGGGCCCGCGCGGGCTTCAGCCGCAGGTCGTCCCGGTACATGGTGATGTCCAGCGTCCCGAACGGGATGTCCCGGCCGGTGATCTGGGTCAGCTTGGCCTGCAGCCGGCGGGCCAGGTGGACGCCGCGGGTGTGGATGCCGAGCAGCACCACGTCCTCCGCGCCCTTGGCGCGTTCCACGATCTCGTGGGCGATCCGGGTGACGACCCGGGCGATGTCGGTGGCGTCCAGCACCTGGTGCGGGGCGCGGGGGGTGGAACTGGGTGTGGTCATGCCGAAGCGGACCTCCTTCCCCGCCTCACGGGACGGGTCTTAAAGGATGTCTGGAATGGTTTCCGGCCGCAGCCGGAGCCGCGTCAATGGTAGCAGCGTGCTGATCGAAGGCCGTTCGCCGCCCGTTCGCACGAGTGCCCCATTCGGCTTGACGCGCAACCCTCACTCTACGTAACCTCACAGTGAGTTACGAAGGTGCTCCGCAGCGAGCCCTCCGTCGCTCACTTTTCGGCGCACGCGAAGCAAGCGCACGCGCAGCAATCTCGTCCGGGGAGATCCATGTCCAGCGACTACGCGAAGCAGCTCGGGGCCAAGCTCCGGGCGATCCGCACTCAGCAGGGGCTCTCCCTGCACGGCGTCGAGGAGAAGTCCCAGGGCCGCTGGAAGGCCGTGGTCGTCGGCTCCTACGAGCGCGGCGACCGCGCGGTCACCGTCCAGCGCCTCGCCGAGCTGGCCGAGTTCTACGGCGTGCCGGTCCAGGAGCTGCTGCCCGGCGGCACCCCGGGCGGCGCCGCCGAGCCGCCGCCGCGCCTGGTCCTCGACCTGGAGCGGCTCACCCAGGTCCCGTCCGAGAAGGCCGGCCCGCTGCAGCGCTACGCCGCGACCATCCAGTCGCAGCGCGGCGACTACAACGGCAAGGTGCTCTCGATCCGCCAGGACGACCTGCGCACGCTGGCCGTCATCTACGACCAGTCCCCCTCGATCCTCACCGAGCAGCTGATCAGCTGGGGCGTGCTGAACCCGGACGCGCGGCGCGCCGTCCGCGAGGAGGACGCGAGCTGACCTGCGGTCGGCTCCCCGTCTGAAGAAACGTCACAGCGGGGCGGGACACCGGCGATCGCCGGTGTCCCGCCCCGCTGTCGCCGTCCCGGAACCGCCGGCTCAGACCACCGTGCCCAGGCTGAACCCGGGGGCCGCGGCCACCCCGGCCACCGCCAGCTCGGCCGGCGACCACTCGTAGCCGGTGCTCCGCCAGGCCCAGGCCACCTGCCGGTACTCCCCGCACAGCGCGCCCGAGCCCTGCGTCCCGTGCAGCACCGCGGCGCCCGGCAGCTCGCAGTACAGCCCGGCGCACAGCACCGCGGTGACCAGGTCCAGGTCCTCGTCGTTGATCCGCACCGCGCCGTCCTCCCAGTGCAGCACCCGCGCCCGGGCCTCCAGCGGCCCGCCCGGCGCGTCCACCACCACCCGGAACTCGTAGGCCCCGCAGCCCGCGCCCACCAGCACCCGCCGGAACACCTCCGACGCCTGCTGGTACGTCCACCGCACCCGCGGGTCGGCCGCCGCGCCCTCGGCGCCGCACAGCGCGCCGTCCATCAGCAGGTCCGCGTGGCACAGCACGAGGCCGCCCTCCCGGGCCCGGACCAGCCGGGGCAGGAAGTCCGCGAGGTCCTCGCCGCGGTAGGTCACCAGCTGGGTCCGCAGCGGCGGGTTGACCAGGTAGCCGTCCCGCGCGACCTGCTCCCGCACGTCCAGCCCGTGCAGCAGGCAGTAGTCCGCGAAGTCCTCCGGGTGGAACATCCGCGCCCGGACCGTCCCGTACTCCTCCACCGCCCCGGCCAGCAGCTCCCCGGCCTCCCGCAGGTACGTCCCGTAGTCCGGCGCGTCCGTCACCCGCCAGGACCGCACCCGCTCGAAGTCCGCCTCGCCGGTCAGGATGCCCGTCACGAACGCCTCCTCGCTCCGCTGCGAGGGCTCTGCACTGCAACGGCGCGGCCGGCGGCTGTTCCTGGACATCGGTGGCTCCCGGGGTTCTCGGTCGAGCAACTGCTGCCCCACTCCTCCCCGCCCACACCCGTCCCACACACACGCCCCGTCACAACTCTGCAACCGACCGTCAGGAGCGAGAGCGAAGCCAGGGGCTCGGGGAACGGCGAGTCGATGCTGCGCATGGGCCCCGTCAGGGGCCCGGGGAACGGCGGGCTCGTGCTGCTGACGGCCGGAGCCCATCGAAGGTCCATGCTGCTGCGTGTCTTTGACCGAACCCGAAGCAGAAGCGCGCCACGGCAGTGCACCGCCCGCAGCCACGGCCTCGCCGTTCCCCGAGCCCCTGGTGGTGCCCTCCTACCGGGGCGCCATGGCCAACTGCCGGGACTGGGCGACCAGTCGCCCGTTCTCGTCCCAGACCTCGCAGTCCTCCTCGAAGTACCCGCCGGCCACGTTGCGGGTGGCGTGCGAGACCCGCAGCCAGCCGTCGGCGGGCAGGGCGCGGACGTGGACGGTGAGTTCGATGGTGGGGGCCCAGCCGGGGCGGCCGAGGTCGAAGGTGACCGGGGGGAGGGCGTCGGCGGTGAGGAGGAGGGAGAGCGCGTCGGCGGGGCGCTTGTCGGCGAGCCGGAACCAGCCCTGGATGCGCCCCTGCTTGGACGGCTGGCCGAGCGCCCAGCCGATGGTGGCCGGGTCGAGCCGGAGGTCGAGGCGCTCCAGCAGGGCGGCCTGGGCGAGGAGTTCGCGCGGGGCGTGCTCGACGCCCACGCACTGCTCGGGGGCGGGCAGTTCGGGCGGGAGCGCGGTGGTGGCGACCTCCTCGTCGAGCGCGGCGAGGTCGGTGAAGGAGGCGGTGACCCGCAGCCGCTCCTGGCCGCCCTGGGAGAGGATCGCGCTGCCGGTGGTGAGGCTGCGGCCGCGCCGGAGGATCTCGGTGCGGACGGTCGCGGGCCCGGGCCGGGAGGCGGACACGTAGGTGCCGCTGACGGTGAGCGGGTGCGGGTGGGCCGGTCCGGCCTCCCGGGCGAGCGCGTGCGCGGCGAAGGCGAGCAGCAGGCCGCCGTTGACGCCGCCGCCGATCTGCCAGCCGTCGCCGAGTTCGCCGTCGTGACGGCCGGGCTCGTCGGGGTGCGGGGTGAGCGCGATCCCCTGGTCGAACTCGAAGGCGGGGGTGCTTTCCGGCATGGCTTCGCGGCCCTTCTGCGCGGCGGAACAGAAACTACTTGCCGGTAGCTTACGCGCGGAGGCCGCCGGACCAACAGGTCCGACGGCCTCCGAGGGGGCGTGCGGGGCTCAGCGCCGGATGCTCGGCTTGAGCTCCATGAAGCGGGCGAGCAGGCCGTTCACGAAGGCCGGCGACTCGTCGGTGGAGAACTCCTTGGCGATCTCCACCGCCTCGTCCAGGACCACCGCGTCGGGCGTCCCGTCCTCCCAGATCAGCTCGTACGCACCGAGCCGGAGCACGTTGCGGTCGGCGATCGGCATCCGGTCCAGCGTCCAGCCCACCGCGTAGGTGGAGATCAGGTCGTCGATGGTGCGCGCGTGCTGCGCGTACCCCTCGACCAACTGCATCGTGTACTCCGCGACCTGCGGAATGCCCTCGTCCGGACGGGGGTCGCGCGCCCGCGCGATCCAGTCGGCGAGCACCCGCTCGGGGGACACGCTTCGGTGGTCCGCCTCGAACAGGATCTGGAAGGCCCGGGTGCGGGCCTTGCTACGAGCAGCGGCCACGGTTACTTGACCCGGCCGAGGTAGCTGCCGTCGCGGGTGTCGACCTTGACCTTCTCGCCGGTGGTGACGAAGAGCGGCACCTGGATCTCGGCACCGGTCTCCAGGGTGGCGGGCTTGGTGCCGCCGGTGGAGCGGTCGCCCTGCACGCCCGGCTCGGTCTCGGCGATGACCAGCTCGACCGCGGCGGGGAGCTCGACGTACAGCGGGACGCCCTCGTTCTGCGCGACCAGGGCCTCGAAGCCCTCCAGCAGGTACTTGGCGGCGTCGCCGACGGTGGCGGCGTCGACCGGGACCTGGTCGTAGGTGTCCATGTCCATGAAGATGAACGCCTCGCCGTCGCGGTACGAGTACTGCATGGTCCGCTTGTCGACGTTGGCGGTCTCGACCTTGATGCCCGCGTTGAAGGTCTTCTCGACGACCTTGCCGGAGAGGACCTCCTTCAGCTTGGTGCGCACGAAGGCCGGGCCCTTGCCGGGCTTGACGTGCTGGAACTCGACGACGGTCCAGAGCTTGCCGCCGTCCAGCTTGAGGACCATGCCGTTCTTGAGATCGTTCGTGGTAGCCACGGGCGCACTTACTCCTGATATGTCCGCTGTCAAAGAGCACCAAGCAGGCGCGCCGCCGGCGCCCGCCCGGCGGCGGACTACAGCGCGAGGAGCTCCTTGGTGGTGATGGTGAGCAGCTCGGGCCCGCCCTCCTCGGGAGGCCGCACCACGAGCGTGTCCTCGATCCGGACGCCGCCCCGGCCCGGGAGATGGACCCCTGGACCGACGGTGACCGGCACGCGATTGTCCAGTTTACCCATGTCGGCGGGCCCCAGGCGCGGAGCCTCCCGGTTCTCCAGCCCGATGCCGTGTCCCAGGGCGTGGACGGAGTGCTCGGCGTGGCCCGCGGCCTGGAGGATCGAGCGGGCGGCGTCGTCCGGGACGTGCTGCTCGACGCCGGGTCCGAGGGCCTCCCGGCCGGCCCGCTGGGCGTGGAAGACCAGGCGGTGCAGCTCGACCTGCCAGGCGGCGGGGGCGGCGCCGATCACGAAGGTGCGGGCGGTGGAGATCCCGTAGCCGCGGTAGCGGGCGCCGAGCGCGACGGTGAGGAAGTCGCCCTCCTCGACCCGCCGGTCGGTGGGCTGGTGCTGCTCCAGGCCGGAGTGGCTGCCGGTGCCGACCGAGACCGGGAAGGCGGCCCGGTCGGCGCCGTGGTCGATCATCCGGCGCTCCAGCTCCATCGCCAGGTGCCGTTCGGTGCGGCCGACCAGGATGGATTCGAGCAGTTCGCCGAGGGCCTGGTCGGCGATCTCGGCGGCGATCCGCAGGTCGGCGATCTCGTACTCGTCCTTGACCACCCGCAGCCGCTCCACCGCCCGGTCCAGGTCGAGCAGCCGGGCCGTCCCGGCGAGCCGGGCGACGGTGCGGTGCCTGGCCACGGTGAGGTCGTGCTCCTCGACGGCGAGGTCGCGCACCCGCAGCCGGGCGGCGGCCTCGGCGGCGGCGGACGCGGCGTCCGCCTCGGCGGGCACCGGCAACCGGGTGACCTCGGGGTCGGCCTGCCGCTCGCCGCCCTCCTCGGGTTCGGCGCCCTCGGGCGCCGCGAGCACCGCGCGGTCGCGGGTGAGCAGCAGTGCGGCGCCCAGCGGCGGGCAGCCGGTGAGGTAGCGGACGTTGGCGGCGCGCGTGATCAGCGCGGCGTCGGCCCCGGAGGCGCTGCAGTACTCGCGGAGGCGTTCGCGTCGGGCGGCGTGCGCGTCGGACATGGTCCGAGCGTACGAACGGGTCGGGGCGGCCGCCCGTCGGAACCGGCTGGGCGGGTGGGGAATGCCCGCGGGGGTGCCCGTGTTGTGGCGTAGTGAAAACGGCAATCGTTGCCGGGAGAGGGAGGTCGAGACGATGGCACGCAGCGAACTGCGACCGGTGGTCACGCTCCGGTCCACGGCGGGGACGGGCTTCGCGTACGTGACCCGCAAGAACCGCCGCAACGACCCGGACCGGATGGTCCTGCGGAAGTTCGACCCGGTGGCCGGGCGGCACGTGGAGTTCCGCGAGGCCCGCTGATCCGCACCCGTCCGATCCAGCACGCACCCAGCGAGGAGGAGCAGTCATGCAGCAGGGAATCCACCCCGAGTACCGTCCGGTGGTGTTCCGGGACAAGACCGGGGGCCTGTCGTTCCTGACCCGCTCCACCGCCGCGAGCGAGCGGACGGTCGAGTGGGCCGACGGGCGGACGTACCCGGTGGTCGACGTCGAGACGTCCTCGGCGAGCCACCCGTTCTACACCGGCCGGGCCCGCCTGATGGACACCGAGGGCCGGGTCGAGCTGTACCGGCGCCGGTACGGCGGCTGACGGCGCGCGGAGCGAGGGGCCCCGGGTTCGCCCGGGGCCCCTCGCCCGTTCAGGCGCCGGGCGGGGGGACGGAGACCACCATGGTGACCCGGCAGGGCACCTCGCCGTCGTTGCGGTAGCCGTGCGCGGTCCCGGCCTCGTAGGAGGCGGTGGACCCGGCCGGGACGCGGTGCTCGCGACCGTCCAGGACGAGGGTGAGGACGCCCTCGTCGACCCGGGCGATCTCGACGCTGCCGGGCGGGTGCGGGTCGGAGGCGTGCGACTCGCCGGGGTGCAGGAGCCAGGCCCACAGCTCCAGCGGGCCGGGGGCCTCGGCGCCGCCGAGCAGGGTGCCGCTGCCGCCGTCGGGGCCGGTCCACAGCCGGACGGCGTCCTCGGCGGGGACGATCCGGACGGCCGAGGCGGCGTCGTAGTCGAGCAGCCGGGCGATCGAGACGCCGAGCGCGTCGGCGAGCCGGACCACGGTGCCGATGCTCGGGTTGGTGCGGGCCTGTTCGATCTGGACCACCATGCCGCGGCTGACCCCGGAACGGGCGGCCAGCGCGTCCAGGGTGTGGCCGCGGTCGAGGCGCATCCGCTTGAGGTTGCGGGCGAGGGCCTGGGTGACGAGGTCGGGTTCCGGCACGCGGGGTCCCTGTTCGGGTCGGGGCGGGCCGCGCTCCGGCGGCCGGGGAGGTCCACCGAACTGTACTGCGCGGCCCGCCCGACGGTGCGTCAGGAGGCTCCGGCGCCCGCTCCGCCGAAGGCCCGGGAGCGCTTGGCGATCCGCCAGTAGCCGATCGCGGCGGCCCAGACCACCACGAACAGGCCGACGATCACGAAGCCGACGTTGTCCAGGCTGAGGCCCGCGATCCAGCCGGTGACGGGGTCGGCCAGGTCGAACTTGTCGTGCAGCACCGCGACCAGCTCGATGGTGCCGATCACGAAGGCCACCGCGATCGACAGCCCGGTGATGGTCAGGTTGTAGTACACCTTGCGGACCGGGTTGGCGAACGCCCACTGGTAGGCGAAGTTCATGAACGTGCCGTCCAGGGTGTCGAACAGGCTCATCCCGGCGGCGAACAGCAGCGGCAGGCAGACCACCGCGTACCAGGGCAGCCCGGAGGCCGCGCCGGAGCCCGCCATCACCATCAGGGTCACCTCGGTGGCGGTGTCGAAGCCCAGGCCGAGCACCATCCCGACCGGGAACATCTGGCCGGGGCGGCTGATCGAGCGGGTGGCCCGGTTCAGCAACCGGGCCAGCAGGCCGCGGGCGTTCAGGTGCTTCTCCAGCTCGGCCTCGTCGTACTGGCCGGCCCGCATCGCCCGGAACACCCGCCAGATGCCCAGCAGGGCCACCAGGTTGAGCGCCGCGATCAGGTAGAGGAAGGCGCCGGACGCGGTGGTGCCGATGGTGCCGAGCACCCGGTGGGTGGTGGAGTCCTCGTCCATCAGGGTGCCCGCCAGCGCCGCGCCCCCGGCCACCAGGCCGGCCATCAGCACCACCATCGAGGAGTGGCCGAGCGCGAACCAGAAGCCCACCGAGACCGGGCGGCGGCCGTCCGCCATCAGCTTGCGGGTGGTGTTGTCGATCACCGCGATGTGGTCGGCGTCGAAGGCGTGCCGCATGCCCAGGGTGTAGGCGGTGACGCCCAGGCCGACGCCGAACACCTGGGTGCCGACCTTGTAGTCGTGCGGCGCCACCAGGAACAGCAGCGTCCCGAACGCCACCACGTGCAGCGCCAGGATCACCGCCATCAGGCCGGCCGTGCGCAGGGTGTCCTCGCGCCGCCAGCGGAAGGAGGGAAGGGGGGAGCCGGGCTTGTGCCCGGGCAGGGTCGACTCATGCGCGGTCATCCGCGTTCACGCTCCAGCACCTCGTGGATCACTTCGTGAGATGCCGTGGCCGGTCTCCTGGCTGACGGGGTGTTGCGCGCCGGCTCCCGGCCTTCCCGGCCGCGAGCGGCCAGTGGCACGGGGTGGGAGCCGACGACTCCCCGATCACAGTGGCGAGGGCCGCTCCGGACTCCTGCGTCCCACTCTCGTGACGGACACAGTGCACCGGCTTCCCGAACACCACGGCCCGCCCACCGTAGGCCCGCCGGGGGCGCGGCGGCAAGGGCGCCCCCGGATCCGGGTGGCGCAGATCACGCCTGGTCAGGGCCGTGCTGACGAGCGGTCAGGCCGTCCGGGCGGCTCAGGCCATCCAGAAGAAGACGCAGGTCATCCGCTTCTGCTCCAGCGTCGCGCCGTGGTACTCGGTCGCGGTGTGGATCAGGTTGGCGGTGTAGAGCAGCAGCCGGTTGTAGCGGTGCGGGACGGCCAGGTCCTCGGTGAACGAGTCCGGCGGGACGAAGCGGGTGCCGAGCGCGTCCACCAGGTTGTCGTGCGGGGCGACCACGCTGTTGCCGCCGAGCCGGCCGCCGGGGAAGCTCTGCCGGTGGAAGCTGGTGCCGCAGCGCTTGGGGACGGCCGGGTTGAGGTACAGCACGGCGGCGTACCGGCACAGCGAGCGCGAGTCGGTGTGCGGGCGCGGCTCGCACTCCCCCGCGCCGACCACCTGCACGCAGTTGTGGTTGAAGGTGCCGCCCCCGGCCTCGTCCAGCGCCCAGATCCGCTCCGCCCCGGTGGCCCCGCGGACCAGCTCCTCGACGTGCGCCAGCTCGTCCGGCTCCAGCCCGGGCATCGCGCGCAGCCCCGGCCAGGACTCCGGCCGGTACGGGTAGCCCTCGTCCCAGTCCGTGCGGGCCAGGTGCCGGGCCCGCACCGCGTCCGGGTCCGGCAGGACGTCGTCCAGCACCCAGTAGTCGCGTCCCCTGGTGGGCTTGCGGTACGGCAGGACCGGGAGCGCCGGGGTGGGGCGCGGGCCCTGGAACGGTTGCACGGGCATGCACCCGACAATAGGAGCGCCGTTCCGGGCCCTCGCCCAAGGCGTGGTCAACCTTGCGTCAAGGCTTGATCCGCCGACGGCCCGTCAGACCCGCTGGCAGCGCGGGCACCAGAACAGGTTCCGGGCCGCCAACTCCTCGGTGCGGACCGGGGTTCCGCACACCAGGCAGGGCTGGTCGTGGCGGCGGTAGACGTACACCTCGCCGCCGTGGTCGTCCACCCGCGGGGGGCGGCCCATCGCCTCCGGGGTGTGCTCGGGGCGGACGGTGTCGATCCGGCCGGCGGCCACGCCGTCGTGCATCAGGGCGACCAGGTCCGTCCAGATCGCGTCCCACTCCGCGCGGGAGAGGTCGCGGCCGGCCCGGTGCGGGCTGATGCCGAGCCGGAACAGCACCTCGGCGCGGTAGACGTTGCCGACGCCGGCCAGCACCTTCTGGTCCATCAGCAGGGCGGCGACCGTGCTGCCGCTGCGGGAGATCCGCTGCCAGGCCGCGTCGCCCGCCTCGCCCGGGCGCAGCGGGTCCGGCCCCAGCCGGCGGTGGACGGCGGCCTTCTCGGCGGGGGTGAGCAGTTCGCAGGCGGTCGGGCCGCGCAGGTCGGCGTAGCCGCCGTCGTTGACCATCCGCAGCCGGACCTGGCCGACCGGCGCCGGGGCCCCGCCCGCGCCGAACTCGTACTTGCCGTACAGGCCCAGGTGCACGTGCAGCCAGTGCTCGCCGAAGCCGAGGAACAGGTGCTTGCCGTGCGCCTCCGCCTCGTCCAGCACCCGCCCGTCGATCAGCGCGGCCCCCTCCGCGAAGCGCCCCTGCGGGCTGGACACCCGGACCGGGCGGCCGCCGAACCGCTCGTCGTTCTCCCTGGCCAGGCGGTGGATCACATGCCCCTCGGGCACCGGCGTCAACTCCTCGGTCGTGGTGGTCGGCGAGGAGTCCATCCTCCCAGGACGCACGGACAGCCCGACCCGGCCGGGGTCAGCCGCTTTCGGGCCGGTGGCAGCCGCACCTTCAGAGGGTGGCGGCGGTGTCGCGCAGGGTGGTGAGCGCCTCGCGGGCCAGGGCGGTGAAGTCCTGGCCGGGGCGGGCGGTCCAGCGGGCCAGGGCGGTGCCCAGGGCGAGCAGGGTGAGCTGGGCGGTGAGGACGGCGGCCGGCTCGGGGACGCCGCGCTCGCGCAGGGCGGCGGTGAGGGCGGTGACGAGGGCCTCGCGCTTGAGGAGTTCGCGCTCGGTGAGCTCGGGGTTGGCGGCGATCACCTGCTGGCGCTCGCAGACCGTCCCGTACCGCTCGGCGGTGAAGGCCTGCTCCCCGGCGGCGGCCAGCGCGGCCCCGGCGGCCTCCAGCGGCCCGGCCCCGGGCGGGGCGGCGGCGATCGCACCGGTGAACAGCCGGGCCAGCACGTCGCCGCCGGAGAGCACCTCGCGCTTGTCCGCGAAGTGCCGGAAGAAGGTGCTCTTGGCCAGGCCCGCGCGTTCGGCGATCTCGGCGACGGTGGTGCGGTCGTAGCCCTGCCGGACGAAGAGTTCCAGCGCGGCGCGCCCCAGCCGCTCGCGGGCGTTCGGGTCCCATCTGGCCATGATCCGAAGTCTACGTGACGGGACTTGGTCGCATCATGCCGCTCCGCGAGCTATGGTGACGAGACAAGGTCTCATCACTGGAGGTCCACCATGCACGTCTTCGTCACCGGAGCGACCGGCCACCTCGGCTCCGCCCTCGTCCCCGACCTGCTCGCGGCCGGCCACCGGGTCACCGGCCTGGCCCGCTCCGACGCCTCCGCCGCCGCCCTCACCGCCCTCGGCGCGGACGTCCGCCGCGGCGACCTCGACGACCTGGACGGCCTGCGGGCCGCCGCCGCGGCCGCCGACGGCGTCGTGCACCTGGCCTTCAAGCACGAGGCGATGCTCGGCGGCGACTACGCCGGCGCGATGGCCGACGACCTGAAGGCCGTCCGGGCCCTGGTCGAGGCGCTCGCGGGCACCGGCAAGCCCCTCGTCGGCACCGGCGGCACCGGCGCGGGCGGCGCTCCCGGCCAACTCTCCCTCGAAACCCGGGTCGCCCCGGGCGCCCCGCGCACCGAAGCCGAACAGGCCCTGGTCGACGCGGCCGCCGAGGGCGTGCGCACCAGCGTCGTCCGGCTGCCCCCGGTCGTGCACAGCCCGCTCGACCGGCACGGCTTCGTCCCCATCCTGATCCGCACCGCCCGCACCACCGGCACCTCCGGCTACCTCGGCGAGGGCACCAACCGCTGGCCCGCCGTCCACACCCTCGACGCGGCCCGCCTCTACCGGCTCGCCCTCGAACACGCCCCCGCCGGCAGCCGGCTGCACGGCGTGGACGACCAGGGCGTCCCCTTCCGCGAGATCGCCGAGCGCATCGGCATCCGCCTCGGCCTCCCCACCGCCCCCGTCGAAGAAGCCCGCGCCGCCGAACACTTCGGCTTCCTGTCCCGCATCGTCCCCCTCGACATGCCCGCCTCCGCCGAGACCACCCGCACCCTGCTCGACTGGCAGCCCACCCACCCGAGCCTGCTCGACGACCTGAACGAGGACCACTACTTCACCGAGAACTGACCCACCCCCCAGCCCCGCCGCCTCTCCCCCGCCCCAACCCCCTCGCCGCGCAGCGAACCCTCAACGCCCCTGCAGCCGGCTCAGGATCGCGTGGTCCAGTGCCGCCGCCGTCTCCGGCACGCTGAGGTTGGAGTTGTCGATGATCGGGAGGCCGGAGGTGCGCCAGCCGGCCATCCGGCCGTGGATGCGGGCCACTTCGTCGTCGGAGAGGCGCCGGTTGCCGGAGCGTTCGGCGTTGCGGGCGAGGACGCGGTCGAGGCCGGGGAGGAGGACGACGGGGATCATGCCGGGGCCGATGTGGCGCTTCCAGCCGCCGAGGCCGATGGCGGGGCGGTCGGGGAAGACGGCGTCGTCGATGATGCAGGAGATGCCGTTGGCGAGGTAGTTGCGGCAGGCGAAGCCGCAGGTGCGGCGGGCGAGCCGGTACTGCGCCTCGGAGTCGGTGTTCCAGCCGGACTGCGGGTTGGCGAAGCCGGACTGGACCCACTCGCGGACGTCGTCGAGGCTGATGTGGGCGGTGGGGGTGGGGCGACGCTCGGCCCAGTAGCGGGCGACGGTGGTCTTGCCGGCGCCGGCCGCGCCGATCAGCAGGACGGCGATCGGGCCGATCGGGGCCGGGGCGGGGAGCGCGGGCTGGTGCGGGGGCGGGGCGGGCAGTTGGACGGCGGTTCCGCTGGGCAGCAGGAAGTGTCCGGTGCCGCCGGGGGCTATCGGGGCGACGGCCTTGAGCGGCACGGTCGGCCGGTCGGGCCGGGGCGCGGTGGGCCCCAGGGCGGGCATCGGCTGGGTGCTTCCGGAGTACGGCGGCTGATGGCCCGTCGGGTGCGGATGCGGGTGCGGATGCGGGTGCGGGGCAGCGGCCGGCCGGGGCGGCACCTGGCCCCCCGCGTGCTGGTTCTGCGCGTACTGGCTCACCGCCACCTCCCTGCGCCGAATGTACACGTGGGCCCGGTGGCGGGCACAAGTCCGCCACCGGGCCGGGGTGCCGTCAGCGACTGGTGAGCTGCTCGGCGAGGGCACGCAGGGCGAGTTCGTACGAGCCGAGGCCGAATCCGGCGATGGTGCCGGAGGCGACGGCCGCGATGACCGAATTGTGGCGGAAGGTCTCGCGGGTGTACGGGTTGGAGATGTGCACCTCGATCAGCGGCGCGGTGCGCTGCGCGGCGGCGTCGCGCATGGCGTACGAGTAGTGCGTGAACGCGCCGGGGTTGATCACCACGGGGGTCCCGGCGTCCGCCGCCTCGTGCAGCCAACCGACCATCTCCGCCTCGGAGTTGGTCTCCCGGACCTCCACGTCGAGGCCGAGGTCGGCGCCGAGCTTCGCGCACCGCTCGACCAGTCCGGCGTACGAGGTGGAGCCGTACACGTCGGGCTCGCGGGAGCCGAGGCGGCCCAGGTTGGGGCCGTTCAGCACCAGGACGGGCCTGCTCATCCGGAGACCTCCCCGTAGGCGGCGACCAGCACGGACGGGTCCGGGCCCTCCAGGATGGAGGTCTTGGCCAGGCCGTCCAGGACGACGAAGCGCAGCAGGTCGCCGCGCGACTTCTTGTCGATCTTCATGGCGTCCAGCAGCTTCGGCCAGGCGTCCGCGCGGTAGGTGAGCGGCAGGCCGACGGAGGCCAGCACGGCCCGGTGGCGGTCGGCCGTGGCGTCGTCCAACCGTCCGGCCAGGCGGCCGAGTTCGGCGGCGAAGACCATGCCGATGGAGATCGCCGCGCCGTGCCGCCACTTGTAGCGCTCGTTGCGCTCGATGGCGTGGCCCAGGGTGTGGCCGTAGTTGAGGATCTCGCGGCGGCCGGACTCCTTCAGGTCGCCGGAGACCACGTCGGCCTTGACCTGGATGGCGCGCCGGATCAGCTCCAGGGTGTGCGGGCCGGACGGGCTGGTGGCGGCCTCCGGGTCGGCCTCGATCAGGTCGAGGATGACCGGGTCGGCGATGAAGCCGGCCTTGATCACCTCGGCCAGGCCGGAGACATAGTCGTGCTTGCCGAGCGTCTCCAGGGTGCCGAGGTCGGCCAGCACGCCCGCGGGCGGGTGGAAGGCGCCCACCATGTTCTTGCCCTCGGCGATGTTGATGCCGGTCTTGCCGCCGACGGCCGCGTCGACCATGCCGAGCAGCGTGGTGGGCACCGAGATCCAGCGCACCCCGCGCAGCCAGGTGGCCGCGACGAAGCCCGCCAGGTCGGTGGTGGAACCGCCGCCGAGGCCGACGACGACGTCGCTGCGGGTGAAGCCGGTCTGGCCGAGCACCGACCAGCAGTACGCGGCGACCTCGGCGCTCTTGGCGTCCTCGGCGTTCGGCACCTGCAGGGCGATGGCCTCGTAGCCCTGCGCGGCGAGGTCCTCGCGGATCGCCTCGCCGGTGGCCTCCAGCGCCTCCGGGTGGATGATCGCGACCCGCTTGGCCTTCGGGCCGATCAGCGGGGCGAGCTCGCCGAGCAGCTGCTGGCCGATCAGCACCTCGTACGGGGCGTGGCCGTCGCTGCCCGCGACCTGGATCCTGACAATGTCGGCGTCAGACATGGGGGTCCTTCAACTCCAGTGCTTCGAGTGCGGCGTCGGCGACCTGCTCGGGGGTGCGGCCCTCGGTGTCGACCACGGCGGTGGCGACCTCCAGGTAGAGCGGGCGGCGGGCCTCCATCAGCTCGCGCCAGCGGGCCCGGGGGTTGACCGCGAGCAGCGGGCGGGGGGCGTCCAGGCCGACCCGCTTGACCGCGTCGCCGAGCGCCACCTCCAGGAACACCACCGGCAGCGGGGCGAGCAGCGCCCGGGTCTCCTCGGCCATCACGGCGCCGCCGCCGAGCGCCAGCACGCCGGCGTAGCCGGTGGCGGCGGCCCGGACGGCCTCCCGCTCCAGCTGCCGGAAGTGCGGCTCGCCCTCGTCGACGAAGATCTCCGGGATCGGCTTGCCGGCGGCCTGCTCGACGTCGGCGTCGGTGTCGCGGAACGGCAGCCCGAGGCGTTCGGCGAGGACCCGCCCGACGGTGGACTTGCCACTGCCGGGCGGGCCGACCAGCACCACCGCGGGCGTGGCCGGCGTGCTCATCGGACGATCAGGTTGTCGAGGTACGACTGCACGTTGCGGCGGGTCTCGGAGACGTTGTCGCCGCCGAACTTCTCCGCCACCGCGTCCGCCAGGACCAGCGCCACCATCGCCTCGGCGACGATGCCGGCCGCCGGGACGGCGCACACGTCGGAGCGCTGGTGGTGCGCCTTGGCGGGCTCGCCGGTGCGCACGTCCAGGGTCTGCAGCGCGCGCGGGACGGTCGCGATCGGCTTCATCGCGGCCCGCACCCGCAGCAGCTCGCCGGTGGACAGGCCGCCCTCGGTGCCGCCGGAGCGGCCGGAGGTGCGCTTGATGCCCTCGGGGGTGGGGACGATCTCGTCGTGCGCCTGCGAGCCGGGGATCCGGGCCAGCTCGAAGCCGTCGCCGACCTCGACGCCCTTGATCGCCTGGATGCCCATCAGCGCGGCGGCCAGCCGGGCGTCCAGCCGGCGGTCCCAGTGCACGTGCGAGCCGAGGCCGACCGGCACGCCGTACGCCAGCACCTCGACCACGCCGCCGAGGGTGTCGCCGTCCTTGTGGGCCTGGTCGATCTCGGCGACCATCGCCTTGGACGCGTCGGCGTCCAGGCAGCGCACCGGGTCCTCGTCCAGGCGGGCCTCGTCGGAGGGCAGCGGCAGCACGCCGGCCGGGGCCTTGGCGGCGGCCAGCTCCACCACGTGGCTGACGATCTCGATGCCGCAGGTCTCCTTGAGGTAGGAGCGGGCGACCGCGCCGAGCGCGACCCGGGCCGCGGTCTCCCGGGCGCTGGCGCGCTCCAGGATCGGGCGGGCCTCGTCGATCGAGTACTTCTGCATGCCCGCCAGGTCGGCGTGGCCGGGGCGGGGGCGGGTCAGCGCCTCGTTGCGGGCCAGGCCGGCCAGCACCTCGGGGTCGACCGGGTCGGCCGACATGACCTGCTCCCACTTCGGCCACTCGGTGTTGCCCACCATGACCGCGACCGGGGAGCCCATGGTCTCGCCGTGCCGGACGCCGCCGAGGAAGGTCACCTCGTCCTGCTCGAACTTCATCCGCGCGCCGCGACCGTAACCGAGCCGCCGGCGGGCCAGCGCGTCGGCCACCATGGCGGTGGTGACCGGCACCCCGGCCGGCAGGCCCTCCAGCGTCGCGACCAGAGCGGGGCCGTGCGACTCCCCCGCCGTGAGCCAGCGCAAGCTACCCACCGAAAGCTCCTTCGTCAGCGGCCCGCGCCGTGAACGGCGGCCGGCCCGGCGTCTCGTCCTGCCCGGCCGCGGGAACGCGACGGGGCGGATCCGATCCTTTCACGTCCCGCAGGTCACCGGGGCCACGGTCCGCGTGGCGGACAGCGGGCGTCAGGAAGTGGACAGCACCGCCGCCCCCCGCACGACGACCTGCTCGACCCGTCCGCCCGCCTGCCCGACGCCTGCCCGGCCCACCCTGCCGCCGAGCCCGCTCAGCCCGCGAGCGCCGCCTCCCCCGCCGCCCGCATCGCGGCCAGCGGGCCGCGCTGCACGCCGGTGAACCGCTCGAACTGCAGCACCGCCTGGTGCACCAGCAGGTCGAGCCCGCCCAGCACGGTGCCGCCGCGCTCCAGGCAGGCCGCGGCCAGCTTCGTCGGCCACGGGTGGTACAGCACGTCGAACAGCACGCCCGGGGCCGCCGTCAGCTGCGCCGCGAAGCCGTCGGTGGCGCCGACCGGCGTGGTGGAGACGGTCAGCGGCCCGTCCAGCGCCCGCGCGCCGTCCGCCCAGTCGGCGGTGCGCACCGGCACGCCGAGGCGCTCCCCGAGCTCCCGCATCTCGGCGGCCCGCTCGGCGCTGCGCACGTACGCGGTCACCTCGCCGTCGCAGACCTGGGCCAGCGCGGCCAGCGCGGAGGAGGCGGTGGCCCCGGCGCCCAGCACCGCGGCCGACCCGACCCGTTCGACGCCGCGTTCGCGCAGCGCGTTGACCAGGCCGGGGACGTCGGTGTTGTCGCCGTGCCGCCGCCCGTCGCGGTCGATCACCACGGTGTTGACGGCGTCCACCGCGCGGGCGGTGGCGCTGACGGTGTCCAGCAGCGGGCGGACCGCCCGCTTGAGCGGCATGGTCAGCGACAGTCCGGCCCACTCGGCGGGGTCGAGCCCGGCGACGAAGTCCGCCAGGGTCGATTCGTCGATCTCGTACCGGTCGTAGTGCCAGTCGGCGAGCCCGAGCGCGGCGTACCCGGCGTTGTGCAGGGCCGGGGAGAGCGAGTGGGCGATCGGCGAGCCGAGCACGGCGGCCCGGTGCGGGGTGGTCACGAAACGGCCTTTCCAGGATCAACGGGACGGGCGGGGCGGTGCAGGTGGACGTCGACCGGGTCCTCGGACTCCAGCGCGAAGCCGTGCCGTTCGTACAGCCGCCGGGCGGGGCTGCCGTTCAGCACGTTCAGCCGGACGGCCAGGCCCCCGGCGTCGGCCCGGTCCAGCGCCGCGCGCAGCACCGCGGTGCCCAGGCCGCGGCCGTGCAGCTCCGGGCGGAGGTAGAAGTGCTCCAGCAGCAGGGTGCCGGGGCGCTCGTCGGGGGCGAGCGCCAGGCAGCCGGCCAACGGCTCGGCCGGGTCCGGCAGTTCGACCACCGAGGTGTGCTCGGGCCGGTACGCGTCACGCATCCGCTGCCGGACCCGGTGCTCGTCGTAGCGGCCGAGCCGCTCCAGGTCGGGGCGCATCACCCCGGCCCGCAGCTCGACCAGCGGTTCCAGGTCGGCGGCGGTGGCGGGGCGCAGCGTCCAGGCGGGGAGTGCGCTCACTCGGTGCCCCGGCGGGTGCGGGCGGACCAGCGGCCCTCGCTGTGGGCGATCCGGATCGGGTGCCGGAAGCACTCGGAGACCAGGTCGGTGGTCAGCACCTCGGTGGCCGGGCCGGCCGCGGTGGTCAGGCCGTCGCGCAGCAGCAGGGCGTGGCTGGTGGTCTCGGGGAGTTCCTCCAGGTGGTGGGTGACCAGCACGGACGCCACCTCGGGGTAGCGGGCGCGCAGTTCGTCCAGGCTCTCCAGGAGTTGTTCGCGGGCGGTGAGGTCGAGCCCGGTGGCGGGTTCGTCGAGCAGCAGCAGCCGGGGCTCGGGCATCAGCGCGCGGGCGATCAGGGCCCGGCCGCGCTCGCCCTGGGAGAGCGTGGTCCAGGGGTTCTCGGCGCGGTGCGCGATGCCCAGGGTGCGGATCAACTCCTCGGCGTGGTCGAGCTGTTCGGCGGTGGGCTTGTGCCACAGGTCCGGCTCGATGGTCTGCGTGGTGCCGGTCAGCACGACCTGGCGGACGGTCAGCGGGGAGCGCAGCGGGTGCCGCGGGTTGACGTGCCCGAGGTGCGCCCGCAGCTCCCGGACGTCGACCCGGCCGAGCTGCCGCCCGAGCACCTTCACGGTGCCGGCGGTGGGGTGCTCGACCGCGCCGAGCAGCGACAGCAGGGTGCTCTTGCCCGCCCCGTTGGCCCCGAGCACCGCCCAGTGCTCGCCGGCCCGGACGGTCAGCGAGACGTCCCGCAACAGGTACTGCCCGCCCCGCACCACGTCGACGTGGGCGGCCTCCAGCAGGGCGGGTTCGGGCAGGTGCGGCGTCTTCTCCGGTGTCTCCATCCGGATCACGCTACTCGCCCCACCCGGCTGCCCCGCAAAGCCGTTCCACCCACCGGAACACGGCGGCGCGGCCGGTCGCGGGGACCGGCCGCGCCCGGGCGCTCACTTGCAGACGACCTGCTTCGGGTCGTACTGCATGCCCCGGGAGATGCACCAGTCCTTGGTGTTCTGCGCGTGCTCGGTGTCCGTCGCCGCGAACTTGGTCTCGGTGGGCGAGACCGCCAGCCAGTACGCCCAGTCGCCCGGGGTCGGATTGAGGACGGCCTGGATGGCCTCCTCGCCGGGGTTGCCGATCGGGGTCGGCGGCAGACCGGGGTTCATGTTGGTGTTGTACTTCAGCGAGCCGTCGTTGACCTCCTTGTAGGTCAGCTCCTTGCGGCCCAACTGGTACTGGAGCGTGGTGTCCAGGGCGAGCTTGTGCTGGGTGACGTTGGTGTTCAGGCGGTTGGAGATGGCGCGGGCCATCTTGCCGTAGTCCTCCGAGTTGTTGCCCTCGGCCTGCAGGATGCTGGCCTCGGTCAGCACCTCGTACCCGTTCTTCAGGCCGAGCTTCTGCGCCGCCTCGTCCAGCTTGAGCGCGCCGTACTTCTCGACGGCGTTGGACACCATCTGCTTGAGCAGGTCCTCGGGCTTCATGCCCTCGGCGACCGAGTAGCGGGTCGGCCAGAGGTAGCCCTCCGGGTTGCCGTTCGCCTCGGCGGGCAGCCCGAGCGAGCCGGCCTGGTCCTTGGCGGCCTGGGCGGTGCTGCCCGCCTGGAGCTTGAGCTTCTCGTCGATCTTGGTGTAGATCGCGGAGGCCCGCAGCCCCTCCGGGATGATCAGCACGTTGCCGCCGTTGGCCTCCACCAGCTCCTTGAGCGCCGCCTCCCCGGACATCTGGTGCTTCAGGGTGTAGGTGCCGGGCTGGATGGCGCGGCCCCGGGAGTCCTTCTCGTACGCGTTGGTGAACGCCTTGACGCTCTTGACCACGCCCGCGTCCACCAGCATCTTGCCGATCGAGTCGCCGACGGCGCCGTTCTTGACGGTGATGTTGACCGCGCCGCTGCCGTCGCCCTTGAAGTCCGCCGGCGGGCCGAAGTGGTCCTGGTAGAAGCCGTAGCCCCACCAGCCGGCGCCGCCCATGCCGCCGAGCAGCACCAGGGCGACCACCAGGCAGGCGCCGCCGTTGCGGCGGCCCGACTTCTTGCCCTTCTCCTTGCGCTTGCGCTCGGCCTCGCGGGAGTCGTCCTGCTCGGAGAAGAACGAGCCGTCCTGGCTCCCCTCCTCGTCGAGGTACTCGTCCTCGGCCCAGTCCTCCTGCTCGTCCGCCCGGTCGTGCTCGGGCTCGGCGGCCCGCTGCCCGCCCCGGGCCGGGCCGTCGAGCGCGGCGGCCTCGGCCTCCCAGTCGATGCCGTCCGGCCCGGGACCGCCCGCCGGCTCCTGGTGCGGAGCGGGGCGCTGCTGCACCGGCTGCTGCTGCGCGAACTGCTGCTGGCCGCCGTACGGACCGCCCTGCTGCGGCATCTGCTGCTGCGGGTAACCCTGCTGCTGCATCCCCGGCTGCTGTTGCTGCTGCTGGACGAACTGCTGCTGCCCGCCGTACGAGCCGCCCTGCTGCTGCGGGTAGCCCTGCTGCATCCCCGGCTGCTGCTGTTGCTGCTGCTGCTGGACGAACTGCTGCTGTCCGTCGTACGGACCGCCCTGCTGCTGCGGGTACCCCTGCTGCTGTTGCTGCTGGACGAACTGCTGCTGCCCGCCGTACGAGCCGTCCTGCTGCGGGTACCCCGGCTGCTGCTGTTGCTGCACGTACTGCTGTCCGTACGGGTCCTGGGGCTGGAGCTGTTCCCCGGGGTACCACGGCTGGTCGCCCTGGGAGCCGTAGCGCCCGCTTTGATCAGTCATCGATCCCCTTTGCCGCATCCAGGGTGTCCGTCGAACCGGCGTGCTACCAGGAGCACGTGGTGGGAGACGTTACCGTACCGCAGCGTAGCCAAATGGCCCGACCACGGGTTGTTCACCGCTCACGGGGACGGGGAGTCGGAGGGCTGGGGCGAGGAGTGCTGGGCCCGGTAGGCGTTGAACTCGTCGACGTTCTTGCGCTGCTGCTCCTCGCTGTCGGTGAACCGGGTGTCACCGGGCTGGACGGTGACGAAGTACAGCCAGTCGCCGTCGGCGGGGTGGATCGCGGCGCGCAGCGCGTCCCGGCCGGGGTTGCCGATCGGGGTGGGCGGCAGGCCGGGGTGGGCGTAGGTGTTGAACGGGGAGTCGAGCCTGGTGTCGTCCCGGGTGGTGGTGAGGGTGGAGCGGCCGAGCGCGTAGTTGATGGTGGAGTCGAGTTGGAGCGGCATGTTCTTGGCGAGCCGGTTGTAGACGACCCGGGCGACCTTGGCCATGTCCTCGGGGTTGTCGGCCTCGGCCTGGGCGAGGCTGGCGACCGCCAGCAGGCCGTACGGGGTCACTCCGTTGGCGGTGGCGGCGTCGGCGACGGAGGGGCCGTCGAGGTTGCCGTCGGCCTCCTTGACCATGTCCTTGAGGAGGCTCAGGGCGGTGCTGTCCCCGGTGACGGGGTAGGTGGCCGGGTAGAGGTAGCCCTCCAGGTGGCCGGAGGCGCCGGCGGGCAGGCCGAGGTCGCCGAGGTGCTGTTCGGCGGTGGCCTTGGCGGTGCCGGGCTTGAGGCCGAGCCGGGAGTCGATCGCGGTGAACACCTGGGTGGAGCGCCAGCCCTCGGGGATGGTCAGGGCGTTGGCGTTGGACGGGTCGAGCAGCACGTTGAGCGCGGAGACCGCCGACATCTCCTCCTTGAGGGTGTACGTGCCGGGGTGGATGTTGCTGCCCGCCGGGCTCTTGGCGGCGGCCTCGGTGAACGCCTGGGTGGAGGCGACCACGTGCTTGGCCGTCAGCGCCTTGCCGATCTGGGTGAGGCTGGCGCCCTGCGCCACCGACACCTGGACCTGGCCGCTGCCGCCGCCGGGGTAGTCGGGGGCGGGCTTCTTGCCCTCGGGCCAGAGCACGAACAGCGTGAGCGCCAGCGCCATCGCCACGCCCAGCAGTCCGGCCACGCTCAGGCAGCAGGCCGCGCGGGTGCGCAGTTCCTCCGGGTCGGGCGGTTCGACGCCGTACGGCAGGCCGGGCGGGGCGCCCTCGGGCTCGACGGCGGGGGCGCCGAGGTGGCCGGGGGTGAGTCCGGGCGCGGTGTACGGGTCGGTCACGGGGGCCCTTCCGGCGGCGGGCAAGGAGAGAGGGTCCGTGCGGACGCGCGTCCGCACGGACCCTCTACCGGGAAGCTAGCCCGTACCGATCAGATGACCGGCTCGACACTCTCACCGGGCGCCCGACCGCTCACCCGTTCGGTCTCAAGGGCCGACTGCAGGATCACCACGGCGGCGGCCTGGTCGATCACCGAGCGGCCCTTCTTGGACGACCGCCCGGAGGCCCGCAGCCCGGCGGCGGCGGTGACCGTGGTCATCCGCTCGTCCACCAGCCGCACGCCGACCGGGTACAGCAGGCCGGCCAGCCGGCCCGCGTACTCGCGGACCTTGGCGGCGGCCGGGCCCTCCTTGCCGTTCAGCGAGCGCGGCAGGCCGACCACCACCTCGACGGCGTCGTACTCCTCGACGATCGCCTTCAGCCGGGCCTGCGAGCGGCCCCCGGCCGGGACGGTCTCCACCGGCGTGGCGATCAGCCCGTCGGGGTCGCAGACCGCGACCCCGATCCGGGCGTCACCCACGTCGACGGCGATCCGCCGGCCGCGCCGGAAGACCTTCTCCGGGGATTCGCTGTGCTCGTCACTCACGCGCGCTCGGCCACCAGTGCCCGCACGGCCTCGATGGCGTCCGCGACGGCGGCCGGGTTGCTGCCGCCGCCCTGCGCCACGTCGTCCTTGCCGCCACCGCCGCCGCCGAGGGTCTTGGCCGCGGCGCGGACCAGCTCGCCGGCCTTGATGCCGCGGCCGCGGGCGTCCTCGTTGGTGGCGATCACGGTCAGCGGGCGGTCGTTCGCGACGGTGAACGCGGCGACCACGGCCGGGCGGGAGCCGAGCCGGGCCCGGACGTCCAGCACCAGCTTGCGCAGCTCGTCCGCGCCGGTGCCGTCCCCGACCCGGGCGGCGACCAGGGCCACGCCCCGGACGTCCTCGGCGCCCTCGGCCAGGCCGGCCGCGGCCGCGAGGACCTTCTCCGCGCGGAACTTCTCGATCTCCTTCTCGGCGTCCTTGAGCTTGCCGAGCATCGCGGAGACCTTCTCCGGCAGCTCCTCCGGGCGGCCCTTGACCAGTTCGGTCAGCTGGGCGACCACGGTGTGCTCGCGGGCCAGGAACTTGTACGCGTCCACGCCGACCAGCGCCTCGACCCGGCGCACGCCGGAGCCGATCGAGGACTCGCCGAGCAGCTTCACCAGGCCCAGCTGGGCGGTGTTGCCGACGTGCGTGCCGCCGCACAGCTCCTTGGAGAAGTCGCCGATGGTGACCACGCGCACCGAGTCGCCGTACTTCTCGCCGAACATCGCGATGGCGCCCTGCTTGCGGGCCTGGTCCATCGTCATCACCTCGGCGGTGACGTCGAGTTCGCGGACCAGCACCTCGTTGATCTTCTGCTCGACGTCGGTCAGCACCGAGCCGGGGACGGCCGCGGGCGAGCCGAAGTCGAAGCGGAAGCGGCCCGGCGCGTTCTCCGAACCGGCCTGGGCGGCGGTCGGGCCGAGCGCGTCGCGCAGCGCCTGGTGGGTCAGGTGGGTGGCCGAGTGGGCGCGCGAGACGGCGCGGCGGCGGTCGGTGTCGATGGTGGCGTACGCGGACGCGCCGAGCACCACCTCGCCGAACAGCACCCCGCCGGAGTGCACGATCACGCCGGGCACCGGCTGCTGCACGTCGCGGATCTCGACCACCGCGCCGGAGTCGAGGCGGATCCGGCCGTGGTCGGCGAGCTGGCCGCCGCCCTCGGCGTAGAACGGGGTCCGGTCGAGGACGATCTCGACCTCGTCGCCCTCGGTGGCGGCCGGCGAGGGGGTGCCGTCCACCAGCAGGCCGACCACGGTGGCCTCGCCTTCGGTGTGGGCGTAGCCGGTGAAGACCGACGCGCCCGCCTCGTCGGCGACCGCGCGGTACGCGGCGACGTCGGCGTGGCCCATCTTCTTCGCCTTGGCGTCGGCCTTGGCGCGGTCCCGCTGCTCCTGCATCAGGCGGCGGAAGCCGGCCTCGTCGACCTGGAGGCCCTGCTCCTCGGCCATCTCCAGGGTCAGGTCGATCGGGAAGCCGTAGGTGTCGTGCAGCTTGAACGCCTGCTCGCCGGAGAGCACCGCGCCGCCGGACTGCTTGGTGTCGGTGACCGCGGCGTCCAGCAGGCTGGTGCCGGAGCGCAGGGTCTGCAGGAAGGCGTTCTCCTCGGCGACCACGACCGTCTCGATCCGCTTGCGGTCGCTCTCCAGCTCCGGGTACTGCGGGGCCATCGCCTTGATCGAGACGTCGATCAGGTCCTTGGCGACCGGCTCGGTGGCGCCCAGCAGCCGCATGTTGCGGATCGCCCGGCGCAGGATGCGGCGCAGCACGTAGCCGCGGCCCTCGTTGCCGGGGGTGACGCCGTCGCCGACCAGCATCAGCGCGGTGCGGAAGTGGTCGGTGACCACGCGCAGCGAGACGTCCGACTTGTGGTCGGCGCCGTAGGTGTGGCCGGTGAGCTCGGCGGCGCGGTCGAGGATCATCCGCGAGGTGTCGATCTCGAACAGGTTGTCGACGCCCTGCAGGACGGCGGCGAGGCGCTCCAGGCCGAGGCCGGTGTCGATGTTCTTGCTCGGCAGGTCGCCGAGGATCTCGAACCCGTCCTTGCCGTCGCCGTGGCCGCGCTCGTACTGCATGAAGACCAGGTTCCAGATCTCCAGGTAGCGCTCGCCGTTGACCGCCGGGCCGCCCTCCTCGCCGTACGCGGGGCCGCGGTCGTAGTTGATCTCCGAGCACGGGCCGCACGGGCCGGGGACGCCCATCGACCAGAAGTTGTCCTTCATGCCCAGGCGCTGGATCCGCTCGGACGGGACGCCGATCACCTCGCGCCAGATCTGCTCGGCCTCGTCGTCGTCCTGGTAGACGGTGATCCAGAGCTTCTCCGGCTCCAGGCCGTAGCCGCCGTCCGCCACCGGGCTGGTCAGCAGCTCCCAGGCGAACTTGATGGCGCCTTCCTTGAAGTAGTCGCCGAACGAGAAGTTGCCGCACATCTGGAAGAAGGAGCCGTGCCGGGTGGTCTTCCCGACCTCCTCGATGTCCAGGGTGCGCACGCACTTCTGCACGCTGGTGGCGCGCGAGAACTGCGGCTTGATCTCACCCAGGAAGTACGGCTTGAAGGGCACCATGCCGGCGTTGACCAGCAGCAGGGTGGGGTCGTCGGCGACCAGCGAGGCCGACGGTACGACGGTGTGGCCGCGCTCCTCGAAGAAGCGCAGCCAGCGGCGGCGGATCTCTGCCGACTCCATCAGTGGGGGTCCTTCCGATCGGTCGTGCGGCCCGGCAGCTCGCGCTGTCGGGGCTTGGCAACGATGGTCTGGGGGGTGGTGCGGCGCTCGGTGCGCGGGGACGGGGGCAGGGCGGCGGCCGGGGAGCCCGGGGCCGCCGAGATAGCTCGGTCCCCGTCGTCGGCGGCGGCCGACCCGCTCAGCGCCCGGCGGCGCGGCGGCTCGACCACCGCGGTGCCGTCCAGGCCGAGGTCGGCGCGCAGCTCGCGCTCGCGCTCGTCCATGCCGGAGCGGACCTCCAGGGCGAAGCGCTTGGCGGCGTCGCCGAACCGGAGGGCGCCGCGGGCGGCGGTGCCGGACAGCGAGTCCGGGGTGAGGCGGTGCACCGCCTCGTTGGCCTTGTTCATGGCCCAGACCGTGGCGCCCGCGCCGACGGCCATCCAGAAGATGCGTCGTACCACTGCGTTCAGCCCCTCACGGCCCGGCGGACCTTGGCCAGCAGCCCGCGGCGCGGCGCCGCCTGGGCCCGCACCTCGGCCCGGATCATCCGGGCCAACTCCTCGCGCTCACCGGCCTGCTGGGGCAGCGTGGCCGCCCCGGCCCGCTGCCGGGCGACCGCCTTGCGGACGCCGTGGCTGAACGCGGCCACCTTCACCAGCGGGCCGCCCAGCGTCGCGGCCACGGTGGACGACAGCGCCTTGGCGTCGGCCGCCGCGTCCTGCACGTTGGCGGTGATCTCGTCGACCCGCTCCAGCTGCTCGTGCGCGCTGCGGACCGCGGCGTTCGCGTCCCGCAGCAGCGGCACGGCCTGCTCGGTGACGGCGGCGACCAGCACGGTCGCCTCCCGCAGCACCTTGGACAGCCGCACCAGCACCACGGCGAGCAAGGTGACCAGGACCGCCCAGAAGACGGCGACCAGCAGCCCGGCCAGCTCTCCCACGGACACCTTCGCGCGCTCCCTCGCCTGTGCTTGCGTAAGTTGGACAACTTCCGCTAAACCCTATCGCGCCGACGGCTCGTTCCCCGACCGGTATATCCACCGGTGGGCCCGCCCCGGCCCGGCCGGATGTGCGAACACCGCGCGTAACCTACCGTCAGGTCACCTCGTTGGGGGTTTGGCTCGCGGAGCGCGGGTCGGCGGGTTCGGGGTTTCCCAGCGACGGGGGCGTCCATGGAGAGCAGGTCGGCAGCGCCGCGGAACCGGGGCCGGCTCCCCGCCGAGACCACCAGCTTCGTCGGCCGGGCCGCCGAACTCGACGCGCTGGCGGCCCTGGTCGGCCGGGCCCGGCTGGTCACGGTGACCGGGCCGGGCGGGGTCGGCAAGTCCCGGCTGGCCCTGCGCGCCGCCGCCCGGCTGGCCGACGGGTTCCCGGACGGCGCGCACCTGGCCGAGGTCGCCCCGGTGCAGGACCCGCTGCTGCTGGGCCACGCCGTGCTGGAGGCGCTCCGGCTGACCGACCACACCGCCCGGCCGCCGCTGGACGTCCTGGTCGAGCAACTCGCCGACCGCGAGGCCCTGTTGGTGCTGGACGGCTGCGAGCACCTGGTCGACGCCTGCGCCGAGCTGGTGGACGCGCTGCTGCGCGCCGCCCCCGGCCTGCGGGTGCTCGCCACCTCCCGGCAGTCGCTGCGCACCGCGGGCGAGCACCTGCTGCCGCTCGCCCCGCTGCCCTACCGGCCGTCCGGCGGCCGGGCCGAGGCGGAGGCGGTGCTGCTGTTCGCCGACCGGGCCGCCGCGGTGCTGCCGGGCTTCCGGCTGGAGCCCGGCAACCGGGACGGGGTGGCGCTGCTGTGCCGCCGGCTGGACGGCATCCCGCTGGCCCTGGAGCTGGCCGCGGGCCGGCTGCGCGCGCTGTCCGTGGAGCAGCTGACCGCCCGCCTGGAGGACCGCTTCCGGCTGCTCACCGGCGGCGACCGGACGGCCCCGGCCCGGCACCACACGCTGCGCACCGCGATCGGCTGGAGCCACGAACTCTGCACCATGAAGGAACGTTTACTCTGGGCCCGCCTCTCGGTCTTCGCCGGCGGCTTCGACCTGGACTCCGCCGAGTACGTCTGCGCCGGGCACGGCCTGGACGCCGACGAGGTGCTGGAACTGGTCGAGTCGCTGGTCGACAAGTCCGTCCTGGAGCGCCTCGACGGCGACGGCACCGCCCGCTTCCGGATGCTCGACACCCTGCGCGAGTACGGCGCGCACTGGCTGCGGGCGGGCGGCGACCGGCCGCGGCTGCTGCGCCGCCACCGCGACTGGTACCTCGGCGTCGCCTCCTGGGGCGAGGTCGAGTGGTTCGGCCCCCGGCAGGCCGAGACCGCCGAGCGCACCCGGCTCGCCCACGCCAACCTGCGCGCCGCGCTGGAGTTCTCGCTCGCCGAGCCCGGCGAGGAGCAGCCGGCCCTCGTGCTGGCCGGCACCCTCTGGTACTTCTGGGTCGGCACCGGCCACCTCGGCGAGGGCCGGCACTGGCTCGACCGCGCCCTCGCGCTGGCCCCCGAACCCACCGACGCCCGGGCCAAGGCGCTCTGGGTCACCGGCTACCTGGCCACCCTGCAGGGCGACCTGCACCGGGCGCGCCCGGTCCTGGAGGAGTGCCGCCGGCAGGCCCTGGAGACCGGCGACGACCGGGCCCTGGCCTACGCCGTCCACCGGCAGGGCTGCGCCGCCCTGATCGGCGACGAACCGGCCCGCGCCGCCGAGCTGTTCGAGGAGGCGCTGTGGCACTACGACGCGCTCGGCGAGCTCAACTCCAACGTCCTGATGGCGATGTTCGAACTCGCCCTCGCCCACCTCTTCCAGGGCGACGAGGAGAACGGCCTGGCCTGGATGGAGCGGGTCCGGGAGACCTGCGAGGAGCACGGCGAGCAGTGGGCGTACGGGTACTGCCTGTACGCGATGGCCTTCGCCCGGCGGCAGGGCGGCGACCTGCGGCTGGCCCGGTCGCTGGCCCGCGAGTCGATGCGGCTCAACCACCTGTTCCGCGACCTGCTGGGCATCGTGCTGGCGATGGACCTGCTGGCACTGCTGGCCACCGAGGGCCCGGACGCCGACCTGAGCGAGGCCCGGGTGCTGCAGGGCGCCGCGCACCGGCTCTGGCGGGCGGTCGGCACCCCGTTCTTCGGCTCCCGCTCGTTCAACGGCCCGCACCTGGAGGGCGAGCGGCGCGCCCGCGACGGCCTGACCGAGCAGGAGTACGAGGCGGCCTTCCGGCTCGGCTCCCGGCTCGACCTGGACACCGCGGTGGGCCGCGCCCTGGGCGACGGCGGCCCGGGGTCGGGACGGGAAACGCCCCCGCGGTCCGAGGACCGTGGGGGCGTTCCGCTCGCGGGTCAGCGCGAGTAGTACTCGACGACGAGCTGCTCGTCGCAGACGACCGGAACCTCGCGGCGCTGCGGCGCGCGGTCCAGGCGGAAGGCCAGGGCCTTCAGGTTGACCTCGAGGTACTTCGGGGTCTGGCCCTCGCCGGCGTTGCCGCCCTCGCGAGCCACCTGGAAGGGGACCTTCTCCTTGGACTTTTCCTTCACCGTGACGACGTAGCCCGGCTTCAGCTGGAACGACGGCTTGTTGACCTTCGAGCCGTTGACCTCGATGTGACCGTGCACGACCATCTGGCGGGCCTGGTAGATGGTGCGGGCGATGCCCGAACGCAGGACCAGGGCGTCGAGGCGGACCTCGAGCAGGCCGACGAGCGCCTCGCCCGTCTTGCCCTCGACCTTCTTGGCGGCCTCGAAGGCACGCGCCATCTGCTTCTCGCTGAGGTCGTACTGCGCGCGCAGACGCTGCTTCTCGGTCAGACGGACCTTGTAGTCAGAGTTCTGCTTGCGGCCGCGGCCGTGCTGGCCGGGCGGGTACGGGCGGGCCTCGAAGTACTTGACGGACTTCGGGGTCAGCGGAACGCCGAGAGCACGGGCGATCTTGACCTTGGGGCGCTTCTGGTTCGCCATGTTTCCTTTTCCTGTTCAGATACGGCTGTCACCAGGTGTTGACGGAGGACGCTCCTCGCGGTCCGGAGAAAAACCGCCCGTTGCCGGACGATCAGCCGCTCTCCGCGACCGGGCACTATGTGCTTGCACACGAGAGGCCCACCGACCGTTGAGGGTGGTGGGCTGCTCGCGACACCGAAGACCGGTGCGCGCCGCTCCTGGGACCTCCCCTGCGGGAGGGCCCTGTTCGATGCCCCGCTGGTGCGGCCGGTCGCTCCTCGCGGAACCCCTGGCCCGGGACATGCTGTAGAGCAGTCTACAGGCTGCTCACTCCCCCTTGAGCCGGGCCCTGGTCCACTCCGCGATGTCCGCGTACCGGGCCTCGCCGCCCCGCCTGGTCGGCTGGTAGTACTCCTTGCCGTGCACCGCGTCCGGCGCGTACTGCTGCGCGGCGATGCCCTCCGGCAGGTCGTGCGGGTACTGGTAGCCCTTGCCGTGCCCGAGCTTCTTCGCCCCGCCGTAGTGCGCGTCCCGCAGGTGCGCCGGCACCGCGCCGGCCAGGCCCTGCCGGACGTCCGCCAGGGCGGCGTCGATGGCCAGGTAGGCGGCGTTCGACTTGGGCGCCAGGGCCAGCGCGATCGCCGCCTGGGAGAGGATGATCCGGGCCTCCGGGAAGCCGATCAGCGCGACCGCCTGGGCGGCGGCCACCGCGGTGGGCAGCGCGGTCGGGTCGGCCAGGCCGACGTCCTCGCTGGCCGAGATCATCAGCCGGCGGGCGATGAACCGCGGGTCCTCCCCGGCCTCGATCATCCGGGCCAGGTAGTGCAGGGTGGCGTCCACGTCGCTGCCGCGGATCGACTTGATCAGCGCGCTCGCCACGTCGTAGTGCTGGTCGCCGTCCCGGTCGTAGCGCACCGCGGCCTGGTTGACCGCCGTCTCGGTGGCCGCCAGGGTCAGCACCCGCTCGCCCTGCTCCAGCGCCGCCCCGGCCGCCGCCTCCAGGGTGGTCAGCGCCCGCCGGGCGTCGCCCCCGGCCAGCCGCACCAGGTGGTCCTCGGCCTCCGCGCTCAGCTCCACGCTGCCGCCCAGGCCCCGCTCGTCGGCGGTGGCGCGGCGCAGCAGGACCCGGACGTCCTCGTCGGTGAGGGACTCCAGGGTGAGCAGCAGGCTGCGCGAGAGCAGCGGGGAGATGATCGAGAAGTACGGGTTCTCGGTGGTCGCGGCGATCAGGGTGACCCAGCGGTTCTCCACCGCGGGCAGCAACGAGTCCTGCTGGGCCTTGGAGAAGCGGTGGATCTCGTCCAGGAACAGCACGGTCTCCCGGCCGCTCATCCCGACCGCCCGGCGGGCCCCGTCGATCACCGCCCGGACTTCCTTGACGCCGTGCGTGATCGCCGAGAGCTCGACGAACCGGCCCTCCACCGCCCGGCTGATCACGTGCGCCAGCGTGGTCTTGCCCGTGCCGGGCGGCCCCCACAGGATCACCGAACTGGTGGCCGCCGGCCCCTTCGCCCCGGCGACCAGCCGGCGCAGCGGCGAGCCGTCCTTGAGCAGCTGCTGCTGGCCGGCCACCTCGTCCAGCGTCCGCGGTCGCATCCGCACCGCGAGCGGGGCGCGCCCCGGCTCGGTGCTCTGGCGTTCCTCGGCGGCGTGCGTGAAAAGGTCGGGCTCGTCCACGCTCCGAGCCTATGCGACGCCGCCGACAGCCCCGGTCCCCGCTCCTACTCGAAGCGCTCCGGGTCCCCCGCGCCGTAGCGGACGATCTCCGCCACGCCGTCCGAGAAGTCGACCACGGTGGTCGGCACCGTCCCGCAGTCGCCGGAGTCGACCACCGCGTCCAGGACGTGGTCGAGGCGTTCCTTGATCTCCCAGCCCTGGGTCATCGGCTCCTCCTCGTCGGGCAGCAGCAGGGTGCTGGAGACCAGGGGTTCGCCGAGTTCGGCCAGCAGGGCCTGGGTGACCGCGTGGTCGGGGATGCGGATGCCGACGGTCTTCTTCTTGGGGTGGAGCAGCCGGCGCGGCACCTCCTTGGTGGCGGGGAGGATGAAGGTGTAGCTGCCGGGGGTGGCGGCCTTGACCGCGCGGAAGACGTTGTTGTCGAGCTGGGCGAACTTGCCCAGCTGGGCGAAGTCCTGGCACATCAGGGTGAAGTGGTGGCGGTCGTCGAGCCGCCGGATGGTGCGGATCCGGTCGAGCCCGTCCCGGTTGTCCAACCGGCAGCCGAGCGCGAAACAGGAGTCGGTGGGGTACGCGATGAGGGCGCCGTCCCGGATGCTCGCCACCACGGTGGAGATGGTGCGCGGCTGGGGCGTCTCGGGGTGCACGTCGAAGTACTTCGCCATTGCTCGACCCTACTGCCCGGCCTGCGCCAGCACCGCCGCGGCGTGGTCGAAGACGTACTTCTGGAGGTCGCGCGGCGGCCGCCGGTAGCCGCGCGGCTCGGGGCGGGGCGGCAGGGTGACGGCGGGCTTGACCACCTCGTGGTAGGGGACGCTGGAGAGCAGGTGGGCGATCATGTTGATCCGGGCGCGGCGCTTGTCGTCGCTCTCGACGACGTTCCAGGGGGATTCCGGAATGTCGGTGTAGACGAACATCTCGTCCTTGGCCCGCGAGTAGTCCTCCCAGCGGGTGAGGGACTCGACGTCCATCGGGGAGAGCTTCCACTGCCGCATCGGGTCGTCGAGCCGGTCGCGGAAGCGGCGCTCCTGTTCGACGTCGCTGACCGAGAACCAGTACTTGCGCAGCAGGATGCCGGCCTCGACCAGCATCCGTTCGAAGGTGGGGCACTGGTGCAGGAACTGCCAGTACTCCTCGTCGGTGCAGAAGCCCATCACCTTCTCGACGCCGGCCCGGTTGTACCAGGAGCGGTCGAACAGGACCATCTCGCCGGCCGCCGGGAGCTGCTCGACGTAGCGCTGGAAGTACCACTGGCCGCGCTGGCGCTCGGTGGGGGCGGGGAGGGCGGCGATCCGGGCGATCCGGGGGTTGAGGTACTCGGTGACCCGCTTGATCGCGCCGCCCTTGCCCGCCGCGTCGCGGCCCTCGAAGACGACCACCATCCGGACGCCCTCGGTGCGGACCCACTCCTGCAGCTTGACCAGTTCGCGCTGGAGGCGGAGCAGTTCGTCCTCGTAGAGCTTCTTGGGCATCCGCTTGGCCCCGCGGGCCTTCTTGCCCGCCCGGCCGTCCCTGCCCGCCCTGCCGTCCTTCGCCACCCGGCCGTCCTTGCCCGCTCTGCCGTTCTTGCCCGCCCCGCCACCCGCTGCTGCCGCCACTGCGTGCCTCCGCTCACCGTGCCGTTGACGATCCCCCAGGCTAGGCCGCCGCGGGCGCCGGCGCAGGTCGAGCGGCCTCCCCCGGACGGGCACCGGCGGTCCCCCGTGCCGCCGGTGCCCCTCGCGCCGGGGAAGGCCGGACAACTGTGCGACACCCCGGGTGGCCGGGTCCAATGCCTTGGTCCATAACCTGGGGGCATGGACGTGGACACCCGGATGTTGCGCTACTTGACGGTGGTGGGCGAGGAGGGCCAGCTGACCGCGGCCGCCGCCCGGCTGGGGGTGAGCCAGCCGACGCTGACCAAGCAACTACGTTCGCTGGAGCGGCAGTTGGGGGTGGAGCTGTTCCGGCGCTCGCGGGCCGGGACGGTGCCGACCGCGGCGGGCGCGGAGCTGCTGGCGCGCGCCGGGGGGCTGCTGGCGGGCTGGGAGGAGGCGCTGCGGGCGACCCGGCGGGCGGCGGCGGAGGCGGGCGGGGAGCTGCGGGTGGGCTTCGAGGGCTCGACGATCAACCTGCTGGGCCGGGCCGCGGCGGAGGACTTCGCCCGCCGGATGCCGGGCTGGCGGGTGCGGATGCGGCAGAACAACTGGTTCGACGAATCGTCCGGCCTGGCCTCGGGCGAGCTGGACCTGGCGCTGTGGCACGCCCCGGCGTCGATGGCCGAGCGGTACGCGCACGTGCCGCTGGGCACCGAGGAGCGCTGGGTGGTGCTGGCGGCCGACCACCGGCTGGCGGCCCGGCACGAGGTGGACGCGGCGGAGCTGTGGGACGAGCCGTTCGTGGCGGTCCCGGAGCAGGCCGGGGTGTGGCGGGACTACTGGCTGGGCGCGCCGGACCGCGGCGAGCGGCCGGTGCGGATCGGGGCGGTGGCGCACAACTCGGACGAGTGGATGGCCGCGGTGGCCTGCGGGCAGGGGGTGGGCTTCGCGCCGCGCGCGGTGGGCCGCTGGGCGGGCCGTCCGGACGTGCGCTGCCTGCCGGTGCGCGGGCTGAGCCCGAGCCTGGTGGGGCTGTTCCGGCTGCCGGGCGCGGCGGCGACCCCGGCCATGGAGGCGTTCGCGGAGTCCTGCCGGCTGCACCTGGAGGTGCAGTTCCGGGCGACCGGTGGCGGCCGGTCGACCACGGACCCCGGCGCTCAGACCTCCGCGAACGGCGCGGGGTAGCGGCACACGCCGTGCGGGACGCCGTCGGCGCCGGGCAGCGGCAGGGCCTGGAAGTACCCGTCGGGGACGTCGAACGGGCCGGTGATCCGGTGCCCGGAGGCGGGGGCGAAGCCGAACCGGCCGTAGTAGCCCGGGTCGCCGAGCACCACCACGACGCGCTCGCCGGCCTCGGCGGCGGCCGCCAGCGCGGCCCGCACCACGGCGGTGCCGACGCCCTTGCGCTGCCACTCGGGCGCGACCGCGACGGGCGCGAGCGCGAGCCCCTTGCCGTTGCCGATCTTCAGCCGGGTGAGCAGCGCGTGGCCGATGACCACTTCGCGTTCGTCCACCGCGACCAGGGACAGTGCGGGCAGCCAGGCGGCGTCGCGGCGCAGCGCGTCCACCAGGTCCGCCTCTTCGGGGCCTGGGAAGGCCGCCATGTGCACCCGCCGGGTCTCGGCGGTGTCGGTGGGGAGTTCAACTCTGGTCCGTACGGTCATCCTCGACCTTTCGTGCGCTCTGCACCCCGTTGTGCAGCGTCCGGGGGGTGCAGCATTCCGGCCCCGGGCGGTGGCAGCCTACTCCTGGTGGGCGCGCACCGGCCGGGGCCGGAACAAATCGTGATCTTTGTGATGCCCCGTCAGAATCCGGCGTCCGTCCGGGGACGGTCGGGCGGCGGTCCGACGGGGATCGTGACGGCGCGTCAGGCGGTGGGCTCGGCCTCGGCCTTGGCGGCGTCCTTGTTCTCCTTGGCCTTGGGCTGGGCGTCCACGCCCGCCTCGCGGCGCTGGGCCGGGGTGATGGCGGTGGGGGCGCCGGTCAGCGGGTCGCCGCCGGTGGAGGTCTTCGGGAAGGCGATGACGTCCCGGATGGTGTCGTAGCCGCCCAGCAGGGTGACCACGCGGTCCAGGCCGAGCGCGATGCCGCCGTGCGGCGGCGGGCCGTAGTTGAAGGCGTCCAGCAGGAAGCCGAACTGGGAGGCGGCCTCCTCCTCGGACAGGCCGATCGCGTCGAACGCCCGCTTCTGCACGTCGCGCTGGTGGATTCGGATCGAACCGCCGCCCAGCTCCGAGCCGTTGAGCACCAGGTCGTACGCGTTGGAGAGCGCGCTGCCCGGGTCGGTGTCGAAGGTGGCCAGCGACTCGGCGGTCGGCGCGGTGAACGGGTGGTGCACCGCGTGCCAGCCCTGGAACTCGCCCTTGTCGTCCTCGATCGGCTCGAACATCGGGAAGTCCACGACCCAGAGGAAGGCCCACTGGGACTCGTCGATCAGCTGGCAGCGGCGGCCGATCTCCAGGCGGGCGGCACCGAGCAGCTCCTGCGAGGCGGTCTTCTTGCCGGCGGCGAAGAACACCGCGTCGCCCGGCTTGGCGCCGGCCGCGGCGGCCAGGCCGGCCAGGTGCTCCTCGGACAGGTTCTTGGCGACCGGGCCGCGCAGCTCGCCGGTCTCGGCGTCCACCAGGACGTAGGCGAGGCCGCGGGCGCCGCGGGCCTTGGCCCAGTCCTGCCAGGCGTCGAGCTGCTTGCGGGGCTGCGAGGCGCCGCCGGGCATCACGACCGCGCCGACGTACGGGGCCTGGAAGACCCGGAACTCGGTGCCCTTGAAGTACTCGGTGAGGTCGGTGAGTTCCTGGCCGAACCGGACGTCCGGCTTGTCGGAGCCGTAGCGGGACATCGCGTCGGCGTAGGAGAGGCGGGGCAGCGGGTTGGGGAGCTCGTACCCGTGCACCTCCTTCCAGATCCGGCCGACGATCTTCTCGCCGAGCGCCAGCACGTCCTCCTGGTCGACGAAGGACGCCTCGATGTCCAGCTGGGTGAACTCCGGCTGCCGGTCGGCGCGGAAGTCCTCGTCGCGGAAGCAGCGGGCGATCTGGTAGTAGCGCTCCATGCCGGCCACCATCAGCAGCTGCTTGAACAGCTGCGGGGACTGCGGCAGGGCGTACCAGTGGCCCGGCTGGAGGCGGACCGGGACCAGGAAGTCGCGGGCGCCCTCGGGGGTGGAGCGGGTCAGGTACGGGGTCTCGATGTCGAGGTAGTCGTTCTCCTCCATCACCGTGCGGATGATGTGGTTGACCTTCGAGCGCAGCCGCAGCGCGCGGGCCGGGCCCTCGCGGCGCAGGTCGAGGTAGCGGTAGCGCAGCCGCACCTCCTCGTTGACCGAACCGGGCTCGTACTCGGCGACCTGGAACGGCAGCGGCGCGGCCTCGGACAGCACCTCGATGGACTCGACCACGACCTCGACCGCGCCGGTCGGGATCTCCGGGTTCTCGTTGCCCTCGGGGCGGACCCGGACCTCGCCGATCACCTTGACGCAGTACTCGGAGCGCAGCCCGTGCACCGACTCCAGGTCGCGGACCACGACCTGGACGGTGCCCGAGGCGTCCCGCAGGTCGATGAAGGCCACGCCGCCGTGGTCGCGGCGGCGGGCCACCCAGCCGGCCAGGGTGACGGTGGTGCCGGCGTGCTCCGCGCGGAGCGTGCCCGCGTCGTGCGTGCGGATCACAGCTGCTTCTCCTTCAGGGTGGTGACGAGCGCCTCAAGGGCGACGGGGGTCTGCTCGCCGGTGGTCATGTCCTTGAGCTGGACGACGCCCTCGGCGAGGTCCCGGTCGCCGGCGATCAGCGCGTAGCGGGCGCCGGAGCGGTCGGCGGACTTCATGGCGTTCTTGATGCTCTTGACGCCGAACGCCAGGTCGGTGGCCACGCCGGCCCGGCGCAGCTCCACCACCTTGGCGAACAGCACGTTCTTGGCCTCCTCGCCGAGCGCGACGGCGTACACGGAGGTCGCGGCGGGCAGGTCGAGGGAGACGCCCTCGGCCTCCAGCGCGAGGTAGGTGCGGTCCACGCCGAGCGCCCAGCCGACCGAGGGCAGCGCCGGGCCGCCGATCATCTCGGACAGGCCGTCGTAGCGGCCGCCGCCGCCGATCGCGGACTGCGCGCCCAGGCCGTCGTGCACGAACTCGAAGGTGGTCCGGGTGTAGTAGTCCAGGCCGCGGACCAGCTTGGGGTCGTCGACGAAGGCCACGCCGTTGGCGGTGAGCAGCTCGCGCACCTTCTCGTCGTACGCCTTGCAGTCCTCGCACAGGTAGTCGCGCAGCTTGGGCGCGTCCCCGAGCTGGGCCTGCACCGACTCGCGCTTGTCGTCCAGCACGCGCAGCGGGTTGATCCCCGCGCGGCGGCGGGTCTCCTCGTCCAGGTCGAGGCCGGCCAGGAACTCGACCAGCGCGGCCCGGTAGACCGGCCGGCACTGCTGGTCGCCGAGCGAGTTGAGCAGCAGCCGGTAGTCGCGCACCCCGAGCGAGCGGAAGGCGTCGTCGGCCAGGATGATCAACTCGGCGTCCAGCGCCGGGTCCTCCGCGCCGATCGCCTCCGCGCCGACCTGCGCGAACTGGCGGTAGCGGCCCTTCTGGGCGCGCTCGTAGCGGTAGTACGAACCGGAGTACCAGAGCTTGACCGGCAGGTTGCCCTGCTTGTGCAGGTTGGCCTGGAGCGCGGCGCGCAGGACCGAGGCGGTGCCCTCGGGGCGCAGCGCGAGCTCGTCGCCGCCCTTGGTGGTGAGGTTGTACATCTCCTTGGTGACGATGTCGGTGGACTCGCCGACACCGCGGGAGAACAGCTTGACGTCCTCGAAGACCGGGGTCTCGATGTACCCGTAGCCGGCGCGCCGGGCGGGCGCGGACAGGCGCTCGCGGATCGCCAGGAAGGTCGCCGACTCGGGCGGGAGCAGGTCGTAGGTGCCCTTGGGGGCGGTGAAGGTGCTCAACTTCTCTTCCGTCACATTCCTCGTCGCGGGAAGGCCGGTGCGCCCTGCGCACCGCCCGCCTGCTGGAGGTAGGGGTTGGTGGCGCGCTCTCGGCCGATGGTGGTCTGGGAGCCGTGGCCGGAGAGCACCACGGTCGCGTCGTCGAGGGGCAGGCACACCCGGGCCAGCGAGCGCATGATCGCCGCGCTGTCTCCGCCCGGGAGGTCGGTACGCCCGATGGAGCCGGCGAACAGCAGGTCGCCCGAGAACAGCACCGGCGGAACCTCTGCCGACGCGGGCGTCCTGAACGTCACCGACCCCCCGGTATGGCCGGGGGCGTGGTCGACGGTGAGGTGCAGCCCGGCGAGCTCCAGCACGCCGCCGTCGGTCAACTCGCGGACGTCGTCCGGCTCGCCGACGGTGATCGATCCCATCAGCTGCTGCCCGAGCGAGCGGCCGAGGCCCTTCTCCGGGTCGGCCAGCATGTAGCGGTCCTCGGGGTGGATCCAGGCCGGCACGCCGCGCGCGCCGCAGACCGGGACGACCGAGGCGACGTGGTCGATGTGCCCGTGGGTGAGCAGCACCGCGACCGGCTTGAGCCGGTGCTCGCGGATCAACTCCTCGACGCCGGCCGCCGCTTCGTGGCCCGGATCGACGATCACGCACTCCTCGCCGGCGGCGGGTGCGACCAGGTAGCAGTTGGTGCCCCAGGCCCCGGCGGGGAATCCGGCGACGAACACGCGAGTCCTTACGTTTCATGGCGGCGGTCTGCTTTTCCCCCGCAGCCTACCGGCGGCACCGGGCCGCGGGCGAACCGGTTACCTGGCGCGTTCAGCCCTTTCTCATGTCGTGCTGATCCCGTACTGACGCGCGGGGTCCTTACACTTGGCCGCCGACGGGTGCGATGATCCGCACGCGACAACAGCAACTCCCCCACACCCCACAGCCCAGGAGAGACGTCCGGTGGTCAGCAGCGAACAGCGGCGGCGGCAGCTCGCCCGTGACAAGTACGAGCGCCAGGTGCAGGCGCGCGCCGAGGCGGCCGTCAAGCGCAAGAAGCGCAACGCGGTCGTCGCCTCGGTCCTGGCCGTCCTGGTGATCGCCGGCGTCGCGACCGTGGCCGGCGGCGTGTTCGACTCGGACAAGAAGGACGACAAGACCGCCGCGGCCGCCCCGGTCCCCTCCTCGTCCGCCACCGGCAAGCAGTGGGCCGCCGAGCCCGCGATGTCGATCGACACCGCGGCGAAGTACACCGCGAAGATCGCGACCTCGCAGGGCGACGTCACCCTCTCGCTGGACGCCGCGAAGGCGCCGCACACCGTCAACTCCTTCGTGTTCCTGGCCGGTCAGCAGTTCTGGGACGGCACGAAGTGCCACCGCCTGACCACGGAGGGCATCTACGTCCTGCAGTGCGGCGACCCGACCGGCACCGGCCGGGGCGGCCCGGGCTACCAGTTCGCCGACGAGAACCTGGAGGGCGCCACCTACCCGGCGGGCACCGTGGCGATGGCCAACTCCGGCGCCAACACCAACGGCAGCCAGTTCTTCCTGGTCTACCAGGACACCCAACTGCCCCCCAGCTACACCCCGTTCGGCACCATCACCGGCGGCATGGACGTGCTGAAGAAGATCGCCGAGGCCGGGGCCGAGGGCACCGGCGGCGACGGTGCGCCCAAGCTCCCGGTCAACATCAGCAGCATCACCGCCACCAAGGGCTGACCCGCCGCGAAAATCGACCGGCGCCGGATGCGGACAGCACCGGCGCTGGTCGCCTATGTTGCTGTTGTATAGGGTGCCCTGACCGTCGGCCGTCACCCTCGGCACCACTCAACGACGGCTCGGGACGGCGGACTCCATCGGTCCGCCGCACATCAACTGTGGACGACGCTCCCGCCCGTGGGCGTGGCGTCATGTGGAGGAGGCGCTGTGAGCAGCGACCCGTGGGGCCGTGTCGACGAGCAGGGGAACGTCTACGTGAGGACGGCCGACGGCGAACGCCAGGTCGGCTCCTGGCAGGCCGGCTCCCCGGAGGAGGCCCTCGCCTACTTCGAGCGCAAGTTCCAGGGCCTGGAGGCGGAGACCGCCCTCCTGGAGCACCGGGTGCGCAAGACCGACCTGGCCGCCAAGGAGGCGCAGGCCGCGCTCGACCACCTGCGCGCGCAGGTCACCGAGGCGCACGCGGTCGGCGACCTGGCCGCGCTGGCCGCCCGTCTGGAGACCCTGGCCGGCGAGATCGAGACCCGGCAGACCGAGCGCAAGGCCGCCCGGGCCAAGGCCCAGGAGGAGACCCGCGCCGCCAAGGAGGCGCTGGTCGCCGAGGCCGAGCAGCTCGCCGAGTCCAACCAGTGGCGGGAGGCCGGCGACCGGCTGCGCGCCCTGGTCGACAACTGGAAGGCGCTGCCGCGGCTGGACCGCAAGAGCGACGACGAGCTGTGGCACCGCTTCTCGCACGCCCGCTCGGTGTTCTCCAAGCACCGCAAGGCGCACTTCGCGGCGCTCGACTCGGAGCGCGAGTCGGCCCGTTCGGTGAAGGAGAAGCTGGTCGCCCAGGCCGAGGCGCTGTCCGGCTCCACCGAGTGGGGTCCGACCGCCGCCGCCTACCGCGACCTGATGACCCAGTGGAAGGCCGCCGGCCGCGCCCAGCGGGACGCCGAGGAGGAGCTGTGGGCCCGCTTCCGCGGCGCCCAGGACGTCTTCTTCCAGGCCCGGTCCGGCGCGTTCTCCGAGCGCGACGCCGAGCAGGGCGAGAACCAGAAGGCCAAGGAGGCGCTGCTGGTCGAGGCCGAGGCGATCCTGCCGATCACCGACCTGAAGGCCGCCAAGGCCGCGCTGCGCGGCGTCTCCGAGCGCTGGGAGGCCATCGGCCACGTCCCGCGCGACGCCCGTCCGAAGCTGGACGGCCGGCTGAGCGCGGTGGAGCGCGCCGTCCGCGAGGCCGAGGAGGCCGAGTGGCAGCGCTCCAACCCGGAGGCGCGGGCCCGGGCCACCGGCATGACCGCCCTGCTGCAGGCCGCCGTGGACAAGCTCCGCGCCGACCTGGACAAGGCCCGGGCGGCGGGCAACGCGTCCAGGGCCGCCAAGCTGGAGGCCGAGCTGGAGGGCCGCCAGGCGCTGCTGGACCAGGCGCAGAAGTCGCTGCAGGAGTTCACCTCCTGACCGGGTGAGCGCGCGGAGGGCCCCCGTCCGGGGCGGACGGGGGCCCTCCGCGCGCTCAGCCCCTCCGCACGCTCGGCCCTTCGTGTGCTCAGACCACGCTGGCGGTGGGGGCGGGCGACTGCAGCTGGTCCAGGTCGAGGCTCTGGTCGGGCCCGGGGGTGGCGCTGGGCACCGGGGTGCCGAAGTCGGCGAACTCGACCGCCCCGGTGGCCTTCTCCAGCTTCAACGGGACGGGCGAGCCGGTGGTGGCCACGTACATGGTGCCGGTGCCGGTGCCGGAGTCGGCGGTCAGGGTGAGCGCCGGGCGGCCGGCCACCGTGGTCGGGGCGCCCTTGGCCAGGTCGCCCCCGGCGCTGCCGAGGCTGTCGGCCAGCGCGCCCAGGTCGCACAGGCTGCCGATCTCGCCGAAGTCCGGGTCGTCGCTGGTGGTCTTCAGGTAGCGGTCGCCGACCAGCTGGGCCATCGCCTCCCCGCCGTGGCTCTGCCAGAACTCCCGGTCCGGCTTGACCCACAGGTCCGTCCCGGCCTTGACCACCCGGAAGCTGCCGGTGCCGCTCTGGCTGAGCGTGCCGGTGCAGTCGCCCGAGGTGTCCATCCGCAGGTCCATGTCGATCCGCGCCCCCTCGCCGGCCACCGAGCCGGTCGCCCGGACCGCGCCGGCGCCCTTGAGGGCCTGCACCGCCCGCTGCAGCACCTGGTCGGCGGGCAGCTGCGCCACCCCGTTGTCCCCGGCCGCGGTGGCCGCCGCCGCGGACGCCGTCACCGCGCTGCCGGTGGCGCCCGCGGCGCCGCCCGGCCCGCCGGAGCCGCTGCCGCAGCCGGCCACCAGGGCGGCGGCCACCGCCGCGCCCGTCACCGCCGTCGCCACCCGTATCGCGCGCACACTGCCTCCCGGAAAGCCGACCGCCCCCACCCGGCCAGTGTCGGCGGGGCGGGGGCGGGCGGCGACCCGGGCGGGCGGGGCGGCTACTTGTTGCGCGCCGAGGTGACCCGGTAGACGTCGTACACGCCCTCGACGCCGCGGACCGCCTTGAGCACGTGGCCGAGGTGCTTGGGATCGCCCATCTCGAAGGTGAACCGGCTCATCGCGACCCGGTCGCGGGAGGTCTGGACGGCCGCCGAGAGGATGTTGACGTGCTGGTCGGAGAGCACCCGGGTGACGTCCGAGAGCAGCCGGGAGCGGTCCAGCGCCTCCACCTGGATGGCGACCAGGAACACCGAGGACTGGGTGGCCGCCCACTCGACCTCGATCATCCGCTCGGGCTGCTGCTGCAGGGACTCCACGTTGACGCAGTCCGCCCGGTGCACCGAGACGCCGTTGCCGCGGGTGATGAAGCCGACGATCGGGTCGCCGGGCACCGGCGTGCAGCAGCGCGCCAGCTTGACCCAGACGTCGTCCACGCCCTTGACGATGACGCCCGGGTCGCCCTTGGCCCGGCGGCGCATCGCGCGCGGCTGGTGCGAGGGGGTGGCGGTCTCGGCGAGGTCCTCGACCGCGCCCTCCTCGCCGCCCATCGCCTGGACCAGCTTCTGCACGATGGCCTGCGCGGCGACGTGGCCCTCGCCGATCGCCGCGTACAGCGAGGAGATGTCCGGGTAGCGCATCTCGTGGGCCAGGGTGACCAGCGAGTCCCCGGTGAGGATCCGCTGGATCGGCAGGCCCTGCTTGCGCATCGCCCGGGCGATCGACTCCTTGCCCTGCTCGATCGCCTCCTCGCGGCGCTCCTTGGAGAACCAGGCGCGGATCTTGTTGCGGGCCCGGGGCGACTTGACGAAGCTCAGCCAGTCCCGGGACGGGCCGGCGTTCTCCGCCTTGGAGGTGAACACCTCGACGGTGTCGCCGTTCTCCAGGGTCGACTCCAGCGGCACCAGGCGGCCGTTGACCCGGGCGCCGATGCACCGGTAGCCGACCTCGGTGTGCACCGCGAACGCGAAGTCCACCGGGGTGGCCTGCGCGGGCAGCGCTATCACGTCGCCCTTCGGGGTGAAGACGAACACCTCGTTGCTGGACAGGTCGAAGCGCAGCGACTCCAGGAACTCGCTCGGGTCCTCGGTCTCCTTCTGCCAGTCGAGCAGCTGCCGCAGCCAGGCCATCTCGTTGACCGCGTCGGCCTTGTCGTGCTGCCGCCCGTGGGTGGGCGTGTCGGTGCGCACCTTGGAGGCGCCGGCCACCGCGCGCTGCTTGTACTTCCAGTGCGCGGCGATGCCGTACTCGGCCCGCCGGTGCATGTCGAAGGTGCGGATCTGCAGCTCGACGGGCTTGCCCCCGGGACCGATCACCGTGGTGTGCAGCGACTGGTACATGTTGAACTTGGGCATCGCGATGTAGTCCTTGAACCGCCCCGGCACCGGGTTCCACCGCGCGTGGATGGTGCCCAGCGCCGCGTAGCAGTCGCGGACGGTGTCGACCAGGACCCGGATGCCCACCAGGTCGTAGATCTCGGCGAAGTCCCGGCCCCGGACGATCATCTTCTGGTAGACCGAGTAGTAGTGCTTGGGCCGGCCGGTGGTCTGCGCGGTGATCCGGGCGCCGCGCAGGTCGCCCTGCACCTGGTCGATCACGGTGGCCAGGTACTCGTCCCGCTTGGGGGCGCGCTCGGCCACCAGCCGGACGATCTCGTCGTACATCTTGGGGTAGAGGATGGCGAAGGCCAGGTCCTCCAGCTCCCACTTGATGGTGTTCATGCCCAGCCGGTGCGCCAGCGGGGCGTAGATCTCCAGCGTCTCGCGGGCCTTCTTCTCCTGCTTCTCCCGCTTCAGGTAGCGCATCGTGCGCATGTTGTGCAGCCGGTCGGCGAGCTTGATCACCAGCACCCGCGGGTCCTTGGCCATCGCCACGACCATCTTGCGGACGGTCTCCGCCTGCGCGGCCTCGCCGAACTTGACCCGGTCCAGCTTGGTCACGCCGTCGACCAGCAGCGCCACCGAGTCGCCGAAGTCGGCCCGGAGCGTCTCCAGGCCGTAGTCGGTGTCCTCGACCGTGTCGTGCAGCAGCCCGGCCATCAGGGTGGGCGCGTCCATCCCCAGCTCGGCCAGGATGGTGGCCACCGCCAGCGGGTGGGTGATGTACGGGTCGCCGCTCTTGCGCTTCTGGCCGCGGTGCCACTTCTCGGCGACGGCGTACGCCCGCTCGATGTCCTTCAGCAGCCCCGGATCGGCCTTGGGGTCGTTGGCCCGGATCGTCCGGAACAGCGGTTCCAGCACCGGGTTGACCATCGAACTGCGCTGACCGCCCAACCGGGCGAGCCTGGCCCGCATCCCGCCCTGCGAGGGGCGGGAACTGGCGGCAGCGGCCGTGGGCACAACCTCGTCGGGCAAGGACACTCCTACGTCGGATCAACCTTCATCGTACCGACCGCGCGCCCCCGCGCGGCGGCGCGTCCGCCCCGGGAACGGAGCCGCCCGGGAACGGAACCGTTCCCGGGCGGTCGTCCTGCGGCCCGCCGTCAGACCACGACGAGCGTCTCCAGCGGTGCGCCGTGCAGGTGCGGGACGAGCTTCGCGCGCCCCGGCAGGAAGCCGAGCTCCATCAGCACGACCACGCCGACCAGTTCGGCGCCGGCCTCCTGGACCAGGTCCAGCGACGCGGCGATCGTGCCGCCGGTGGCCAGCACGTCGTCCACCACCAGGACCTTCTCGCCCGGCTCGAACGCGTCGCACTGGACCTCCAGCGTCGCCGACCCGTACTCCAGGTCGTACGAGCGGGCGAACACCGCACCGGGCAGCTTGCCCTTCTTGCGGATCGGGACGAACCCGAGGCCCGCGGCGAACGCGGCCGGCGCGGCGAGCACGAACCCCCGCGCCTCCAGCCCGACCACCTTGGTGGCGCCGAGCTCCTTCGCCCGCTCGGCCAGCGCCCGGGTCAGCGCGCCGAACGCCTCGGCGTCGGCCAGCAGGGGGGCGATGTCCTTGAACAGGACGCCCGGCTTCGGGTAGTCCTGCACGTCCCGGATCCGGCTGTTGAGCAGCTCGGACAGGGCGGGGTCGGTGGTGGAGGTCACGGGGGTTCCTTCGCGGAGGGTCAGTGCTTGCCGGACGGCCGTCCCTTGCCGCGGGTGCGGCTGACCGGCTGGTTACGCTGTCCGACCATACCGGCCGCGACCTCCTCGCCGGTGCCGTCCTCGCTGTCGCCGTCCTCACCCGCGGCGCCGGCCGGGGCCTCGGCCGCGGCCTTGGCCTCGGCGGCCCGGCGCTGGGCGACCCGCTTGGCGAGCGCCTTCATGTCCGGGGCCTGCTCCTTGAGCTGCGCGAGCAGCGGGGTGGCCACGCAGATGGAGGAGTAGGCACCGGCCGCGAGGCCGATGAACAGGGCCAGCGAGATGTCGTTCAGGGTGCCGGCGCCCAGGAAGCCGCCGCCGATGAAGAGCAGCGCCGAGACCGGGAGCAGGGCGACGACCGTGGTGTTGATGGAGCGCACCAGGGTCTGGTTGAGGCCGTGGTTGGCGGCCTCGCTGTAGGTGCGGCGGGACTGCTTGGTGAGGCCCCGGGTGTTCTCCTTCACGGTGTCGAAGACGACGACCGTGTCGTAGAGCGAGTAGCCGAGGATGGTCAGGAAGCCGATCACGGTGCCCGGGGTGACCTCGAAGCCGACCAGGGCGTAGACGCCGATGGTGATCAGGAGGTCGTGGATCAGGGCGACCAGGGCGGCCACCGCCATCCGCCACTCGAAGGCGATCGCCATGTAGACGGTCACCAGCACCATGAAGACGATCAGGCCGGTCAGCGCCTTCTTGGAGATGTCGGCACCCCAGGAGGGGCCGATCACCTGGGCGTTGATGTCCTGCTCCTGGACGCCGATCGCCTGCGAGAACTCCTTGGTGAAGGTCGTCGCCGGGATCGACTCCTCGGCGCTGACCTGGACCCGGACGTCGCCCTTGTTGGTGGTCTGCGCCAGCGCGGTCTTGGAGCCGATGATCTTGTCGGCGGTGTCCTTGGCCTGCGAGGCGGTCAGCCCGGGCTTGTGCACGGTGTAGACCGAGCCGCCCTTGAACTCGATGCCCAGGTGCAGGCCCATGGCCAGGCCGATGCCGGCCACCAGGACGATCACCGCGGAGATCGAGTACCAGATCTTCCGCTTGCCCACGAAGTCGAAGGAGACCTCGCCCTGGTAGAGGCGGTGACCGATGTTGCGGAGCGACATGGGTCAGACCTCCTGGGTCGCGGTGGGACGGCGGCGGGAACCGCGCAGCGGCGGACGGGCGCCGAGCCGCTTCGGGTCCAGACCGGACAGCGGGTGGCCGCCGGCGAAGAACTTGGTGCGGGCGAGCAGCGAGATCAGCGGCTTGGTGAACAGGAAGATCACCACGACGTCGAGCAGCGTGGTCAGGCCCAGCGTGAACGCGAAGCCCTGGACCTTGCCGACCGACACCAGGTACAGCACCGCGGCACACAGGAAGGACACGAAGTCCGAGACCAGGATGGTGCGCCGGGCCCGCGGCCAGGCGCGCTGCACGGCGGCCCGCAGCTGGGCGCCCTCGCGGACCTCGTCCCGGATCCGCTCGAAGTACACGATGAACGAGTCGGCGGTGATGCCGATCGCGACGATCGCGCCGCAGACCGCGGGCAGGTTCAGCGCGAAGCCGATGCCCGCGCCGAGCAGGCTCATGATCGACCAGGTCAGCACCGCCGAGACGGCCAGACCGGCGATCGAGATCAGGCCCAGGCCGCGGTAGTAGACCAGCGAGTAGGCGACCACCAGGACCATGCCGATCAGACCGGCGATCAGACCGGCCTTCAGCTGCTCGGAGCCGAGCTGCGGGGAGACGGTGGTGACGTCGCTCTTCACGAAGTCCAGCGGGAGCGCGCCGTAGCTCAGCACGTTCGCCAGCGACTTGGCGTCGTTCGCGGTGAAGCTGCCGCTGATCACGGCGGTGCCGCCGGTGATCGACTCCGACACGTACGGGTGCGAGACGACCTGGCCGTCCAGCACGATCGCGAACTGGTTGGCCGGGGAGGACTGGGTGGCCAGCTGGCCGGTGGTGGAGGCGAACGCCTTGGAGCCGGTGTCGTTGAACGACAGGTCGACCATCCAGCCCTTGCCGCCCTGGGTGTCGACCGCGGCCTGCGCCTTGGTGACGTCCTGGCCGTTCACCGCGACGCCGCCGAGCACGAACTTGTACCAGAGGCCGCCCTCGGCGTCGTACGAGCAGGCGACGGTCGGCGCGCTCGGGTCGCTGGCCTTCTGGTAGTTGATCCGCTGCGCCTCGTTGGTGCAGTCCAGCGCGGTGTACTGCTGCTGCAGGGCGAGGGTCTCGGCGTCCGGGGTGGCCGCGGCGCTCGGGTCGGCCGCGGGGGCCGAGGCGTCGGCGGAGGCGGACGGCTGGGCCGAGGCGGAGCCGCTCGCGGAGGCGGAGGCCGTCGGGTCGGCCTGCAGGGCGCCGGACAGGGCGCGGCCGGCCTTGGTGGCGGACGCGGAGGCCGAGGCGCCGGTGGAGGCGCTCGCGGAGGCCGACGCGGAGGCGCCCGCGCTCGGGGAGGCCGAGGCGTCGGCGGAGGCGGAGGCGGAGGCCGACGGGTCGGGCTGCTGGGCGGCCGCGCCGGACGGCTCGGCGGCCAGCACCGGGCGGAAGTAGAGCTTGGCGGTGTCGCCGACCTTGTCGATGGACTGCTGCGTGTTACCACCGTCGGGGATGTTGACGATGATGTTCGCGTTGCCCTGGGTCTGCACCTCCGCCTCGGAGACGCCCATGCCGTTCACGCGCTTCTGGATGATGCCGACCGCGGTGTCCAGGTTGGTCTTGTTGACCGCGGAAGGATCATCGGACTTCGCGGTCAGCGTGACGCTGGTACCACCGGCGAGGTCGATACCGAGACGCGGCTTGGTGTTGCCCGTCCCGAACATGAGGGCCACAAGGCCGACGGTGACCACCAGGATGAGCGCCAGCGCCCGTCCCGGGTATCCGTCGCGCGACCGCGACTTGGGTGTTGCCACCTTGCTCGTTTCTCCCTGTCCATGCCGCCCGGCGGCCGGCCTCCGGCCCCGCGCTGGGCGGGTGCCGGAAGGCGGCGGACGCACGACGGCCCAAGAGGTCCTGTTGGGCTTGCGGCGGATGCCGCTCGGTCGAGGGTGCCCCGACCGTACTACTTGCTCTCGGGAGCCTCTGCGTCGGCCTTCGCCTCGTCCTTGGACAGGCTCAGCGGCTTCTCGTCGGCGTCCGCGTCCTGCTCCGCGTCCTCGACGGCCTCGTCCTCGGCGGGGCGGCCGTTGATGATCGCGTCGTACTCCAGCGGCTCCAGGACGGCCGCGATCGCACCCTTGGTGTAGTGGACCACCGTGCCGGGGGCGATCTCCAGCTCGACCGTCTCGTCATTGACCGCCTTCACCAGCGCGTACATGCCGCCGATGGTGCGCACGCCCGACCCCGGCTGGAGCGCGCTCTGCATGCTCTGCGTCTGGGCCTGACGCTTCTTCTGCGAGCGCATCATCAGGAAGATCGCGAGGAGCGGGAGGATGAGGATGATCAGATTCACGGCCAGGGTCCTTTGCGGCCGCGCTCGGCGACCAGTGCGTGTACGTCGGCCCGTCGGGTGAGAGGGGCGGTCCGGCGGAGTCTAGGCGACCCGCACTGAACGGACAACGCCAAGCATGCCAGTGTGCCGCCGAAAGTGGCGAGCCTTGGCATGCACATAAACTCCCGATAAGGCACCGCAGTTATCCCTGGCCGTCGGCCCACAGGCCGTTCTGCTGAACGTTCCGCGCCGCCTTCGCCGCGCCCGGCGACTGCGGCGGGGTCAGCCCGAGGTGCTGCCAGGCCGCCGCGGTGGCGATCCGCCCGCGCGGGGTGCGCGCCAGCAGGCCCTCCCGGACGAGGAAGGGCTCGGCGACCTCCTCGACCGTCTCCGCCTCCTCGCCGACCGCCACCGCCAGGGTCGAGAGGCCCACCGGGCCGCCGCCGAACAGCTTCAGCAGCGCTTCCAGCACCGCCCGGTCCAGCCGGTCCAGGCCGCGCGCGTCGACCTCGTAGACCTCCAGCGCCCGGGCGGCGATCTCCCGGGTGACCAGGCCGTCGTGCCGGACCTGGGCGAAGTCCCGCACCCGGCGCAGCAGCCGGTTGGCGATCCGGGGCGTGCCGCGCGAGCGCCCGGCGATCTCGGCCGCGCCCGCCGGGTCGATCTCCACGTCCAGCAGGCCGGCCGAGCGGTGCACCACCCGCTGCAGCTCGGCCGGGGCGTAGAACTCCATGTGGCCGGTGAAGCCGAAGCGGTCGCGCAGCGGCGGCGGCAGCAGCCCGGCCCGGGTGGTCGCGCCGACCAGGGTGAACGGGGGCAGCTCCAGCGGGATCGCGGTGGCGCCGGGGCCCTTGCCGACGATCACGTCGACCCGGAAGTCCTCCATCGCCATGTAGAGCATCTCCTCGGCGGGCCGGGACATCCGGTGGATCTCGTCGAGGAACAGCACCTCGCCCTCGGTCAGCGAGGACAGGATCGCCGCCAGGTCGCCCGCGTGCTGGATCGCCGGGCCGGAGGTGATCCGGATCGGGGCGTTCAGCTCGGCCGCGATGATCATGGAGAGGGTGGTCTTGCCCAGCCCGGGCGGGCCGCTCAGCAGCACGTGGTCCGGCGCCGCGCCGCGCTTGCGGGCCGCCTGCAGGACCAGCGAGAGCTGCTCGCGCACCCGCTCCTGCCCGATGAACTCGTCCAGCTGCTTGGGCCGCAGCGCGGCCTCCACCGCCTGGTCCTCGCCGTCGGCGGACGCCGTCAGCAGGCGGTCAGCGGGGTCGGACTCGTACGGGCTCATCGGGAAACCGCTCTCCATGTCGACTTGGTGACGTGTCGCCACATTGCTCCGGCGCCGTTCAGCGGGCCCGGTTCAGGCCCCGCAGGGCGAGCCGCAGCAGGGCGCCGACGTCCGGCACGGACTGCGCCTCGGCCTCCGGCGCGACCCGGGAGACCGCCTCCTCCGCCTCCCGCGGAGCGTAGCCCAGGCCCACCAGCGCGGAGTGCAGCTGCTCGTGCCAGGGCGCCGGGCCGGACGCCACCGGCTTCTGCGCGGGGACGGTGCCGTGCGGGGCGCCGAGCTTGTCCTTGTACTCCAGCAGCAGCTTGGCCGCCTTCGCCTTGCCGATGCCGGGCACCGCGATCAGCGCCTTCTCGTCGCCGCCGGCCACCGCGACCCGGAGCGCCTCCGGCGAGTGCACCCCCAGCATCGCCTGGGCCAGCTTCGGCCCGACGCCGGGCGCCGCCTGCAGCACCTCGAAGGTGGCCCGCTCGTCGTCGTCCGCGAAGCCGAACAGGGTCAGCGAGTCCTCCCGGACCACCAGCGAGGTCGCCAGCCGGGCCACCTCCCCCACCCGCAGCGCCGCCAGCGTGGTCGGCGTGCACTGCACCGCCATCCCCACCCCGCCGACCTCCACCACGGCCACGCCGGCCCCCAGCACCGCAACCGGCCCCTGCACGAAGGCGATCATGGCGTCGTTCTCTCCCTGTCGATGGCTGAGCGTGAAACGTACCGGTGGGCGTCCCGTCAGGGGCGCGGGGAACTGCGCGGGCGGCCCGTCGCCCCGGCGCCGTGCCAGGAGCCGCCGCCCGGGCCGTGGGCCTTGATCGCCGCGGTCAGGCGGTTGGTGCTGCCGCCGCGCCAGATGTGGCAGATGGCCAGGGCCAGCGCGTCCGCCGCGTCGGCGGGCTTGGGCGGGGCGTCGAGCCGCAGCAGGCGGGTGACCATGGCGGTGACCTGAGCCTTGTCGGCCCGGCCGGAGCCGGTGACGGCGGCCTTGACCTCGCTGGGGGTGTGCAGCGTGACGGGGATGCCGCGGCGGGTCGCGCAGAGCACGGCGACCGCGGAGGCCTGCGCGGTGCCCATCACGGTGCGGACGTTGTGCTGGGCGAACACCCGCTCCACGGCGACGAGTTCGGGCGAGTAGCGGTCCAGCCAGGACTCCAGGCCCTGCTCGATGGCGAGCAGCCGGGGGCCGATCTCGTCCTCGGCGGGCGTGCGCACCACGCCGACGCCGAGCATCGTCAACTGCCGCCCCGGGAGTCCTTCGACCACCCCGACGCCGCACCTGGTCAACCCAGGGTCCACACCCAGCACTCGCACGGCCACACCTCTCCTTGACCTGCGCAGGTTACCCCCGGCCACCGACAACCGGTCCCGGACACGCCTCCGCCCGGCGGCCACCAGCGGGCCACCGGGCGGGGGACGCGGGCCGGACTCAGGCGTCCAGCTCGGCCATGATCTCGTCGGAGACGTCGAAGTTGGCGAAGACGTTCTGCACGTCGTCGCTGTCCTCCAGCGCGTCGATCAGCTTGAAGATCTTGCGGGCGCCGTCGGCGTCCAGCTCGACCTGCATGCTGGGGACGAAGTTGGCGTCGGCGGAGTCGTAGTCGATGCCCGCGTCGACCAGCGCGGTGCGGACCGCGACCATGTCGGTGGCCTCGGACATCACCTCGAAGGCCTCGCCCAGGTCGTTGACCTCCTCGGCGCCGGCGTCCAGCACGACGTCCAGGATCTTGTCCTCGTCCACGCCGTCGGCCTTGGGGACGATCACGACGCCCTTGCGGTTGAACAGGTAGGACACCGAGCCCGGGTCGGCCATGTTGCCGCCGTTGCGGGTCATCGCCACGCGCACGTCGGAGGCGGCGCGGTTGCGGTTGTCGGTGAGGCACTCGATCAGGACGGCCACGCCGTTGGGGCCGTAGCCCTCGTACATGATGGTCGAGTAGTCGGCGCCGCCGGCCTCCGCACCGGAGCCGCGCTTGACGGCGCGGTTGATGTTGTCGATCGGGACCGAGCTCTTCTTGGCCTTCTGGATGGCGTCGTAGAGCGTGGGGTTGCCGGCCGGGTCGCCGCCGCCGGTGCGGGCCGCCACCTCGATGTTCTTGATCATCTTGGCGAAGAGCTTGCCGCGCTTGGCGTCGATCGCGGCCTTCTTGTGCTTGGTGGTAGCCCACTTAGAGTGGCCGGACATCGCCAGCTCCTTTTCGTCGCCAATGGGAAATGAACAGGGGAGATCTTACCGGTGCCGCACCGCCGGGTGGCACACGGTCACCGCGCCGCACGGGGCCGTTCAGCGCCCGGCGGCCTCGACCATCCGGACGAAGTACTCGTGGACGCGGTGGTCGCCGGTCAGCTCCGGGTGGAAGGAGGTGGCCAGCAGGTTGCCCTGGCGGACCGCGACGATCCGGGCGTCCGGGCCGTCCGCGGCCGGCACCTCGGCCAGCACCTCGACGCCCGCGCCGACCGCCTCGACCCAGGGGGCGCGGATGAACACGCCGGTGACCGGGTCGCCGGCCAGGCCCGCGAACGGGATGGCGGTCTCGAAGGACTCGTTCTGCCGGCCGAAGGCGTTGCGGCGGACCGTCATGTCGATGCCGCCGACGCTCTCCTGGTCGTCCCGGCCGTCCAGGATCTTGTCGGCCAGCAGGATCATGCCCGCGCAGGTGCCGTAGACCGGCATGCCGGCCGCGACCCGCTCGCGCAGCGGGTCCATCAGGCCGAACAGCACGGCCAGCTTGGAGATGGTGGTGGACTCGCCACCGGGCATCACCAGGGCGTCGACCTCGGCCAGCTCCTCCGGGCGGCGCACCGGCCGGGCCAGCGCGTCGGCGGCGGCCAGCGCCACCAGGTGCTCGCGGACATCGCCCTGCAGGGCCAGGACGCCGATGGTGGGGGTGCTCACGGTCTCACTACCTCTTCGTTCTCGAACTACAGGGCCCGGGAGCCACGCAGCGGCCCGCCGTGCCGGGAACTCGCACGGCGGGCCAGACGCGTGGGCGCTTACCAGCCGCGGTTGGCGTAGCGCTCGGTCTCCGGGAGGGTGTCGCAGTTGATGCCGACCATGGCCTCGCCCAGGTTGCGGGAGGCGTCCGCGATGATCTTCGGGTCGTCGAAGAAGGTGGTGGCCTTCACGATGGCGGCGGCGCGCTTGGCCGGGTCGCCCGACTTGAAGATGCCGGAGCCGACGAACACGCCCTCGGCGCCGAGCTGGCGCATCAGCGCGGCGTCGGCCGGGGTGGCCACGCCACCGGCCGAGAACAGCACGACCGGCAGCTTGCCGAGCTCGGCGACCTCGCGGACCAGCTCGTACGGGGCGCGCAGCTCCTTGGCGGCGGCGTACAGCTCGTTGTTGTCGAAGCCGCGCAGCTTGGCGATCTCGTTCTTGATCTGGCGCAGGTGGCGGACGGCCTCCACCACGTTGCCGGTGCCGGCCTCGCCCTTGGAGCGGATCATGGCCGCGCCCTCGGCGATCCGGCGCAGCGCCTCGCCCAGGTTGGTGGCGCCGCAGACGAAGGGGGTGGTGAAGGCCCACTTGTCGGAGTGGTTGACCTCGTCGGCCGGGGTGAGGACCTCGGACTCGTCGATGTAGTCGACGCCGAGCGACTGCAGCACCTGAGCCTCGACGAAGTGGCCGATCCGGGACTTGGCCATCACCGGGATGGAGACCGCGCCGATGATCTCCTCGATCATGTTCGGGTCGGACATCCGGGCCACGCCGCCGTCCTTGCGGATGTCGGCCGGGACCCGCTCCAGCGCCATGACCGCGACCGCACCGGCGTCCTCGGCGATCTTCGCCTGCTCGGCGTTGACCACGTCCATGATCACGCCGCCCTTGAGCTGCTCGGCCATGCCGCGCTTGACGCGGGCGGTGCCGACCTGGGGCTGCTCGGCGGAAGTGGGGGTGGTGGACACGTAAGACCTCACTCAGGGATGAACCGGTGCTATCGATCTATCGTAGGCCCGGGGGCCCGCCGACCCATGCGCCACATGGTCCAGGGCCGTCCCCGGCATACGACAATCAGGCCAGCGGCCCGGCTGCGGCAGGAAACGGGGTTCAGCCTACGCGGACGCACCCTCGGGCGTGAGGGCCACCGGGGGCTCGTCGTCCATCTCGAAGGCCAACGGGAACGGCGCGCGCCCCGCGAGGCGGAAGTAGCGCACCAGCCGGTGCTCGCGCACCGCGCGCGCCGCCCGCACCGCGTCGTTGTGGAAGCGCCGCGCCATCGGCACCCGGCGCACCGCCTCCACCAGGTCGCGCACCGCCTCCTCGCCGCCCGGCGCCGCCCGCAGCGCCGCGACCTGCTCCGGCTCGTCCAGCACCGCCCGCAGCGCCAGGCTCAGCTCGCTCTCCGCCACCTCGCGCTGCTCGGACTCGGCCTGCCGGGCCGCGTGCGCCGCCTCCAGCAGCAGGATCGACGCCGCCGGGTCCAGCAGCGAGGAGGTCGCCAGCTCCACCGCCACCGAGGAACGGCGCAGCAGCTGGGCGTCCAGCGAGGCCCGCGCGGCGTCGATCCGGGCGTGCAGCCGGTCGAGCCTGCCCGCCGTCCAGCTCAGGTAGACGGCGAACAGTACGACGGCCGCAACGGCCCAGATCCAGGTAGCCACGGGGCGCTACGGTACCGGCTCGGCCCCCGGGCTCAGCCCCCGAGGACCGCCGAGCGGTAGGCGAGGTGGTCCAACTCCTCGACCTGGACGGCGACCTGCACCGGCCCGGCGTCCGGCCCCAGGTACCCGGGCAGCACCTCCAGCACCGCCTCGGCCAGCGCCGCCTTGGCCGCCGCGCTGCGCCCCGGGAAGACCTCGACCCTGACCGCGACCAGCGCGAAGGTCTCGGTGTCCGCCCCGACCACGTTCTCCTCGGTGCGCCGGAACCTGGTCTTGCACTTCTCCGGCTTGGCGTCCAGCAGCTTCACCGCCAGCCGGTTCAGGGCCAGGCCGAAGCCCCGCCGGTCGAAGGAACCGGCGAGCCGGTCGGTGTGGTCGACGGTGATCAGCGGCATGCGGGGCTACCTCTTCCGGACGGGACGGGTCAACGGCTCGGACGCGAGCGGCGGTCGGACGGTTCGACCTCGGCCACCGGCGGACGCCCGTCGGTCACCGTCTCGTACACCGACAGCACCTCGGCGCCGACCGTCTCCCAGTCGAAGCGCCGCACGTGCCGGGAGGCCGCGGCGCGCAGCTCCGCCAGCCGGTCCGGGCTGCCCAGCAGCTTGAGCGCCGAGGCGGCCAGCGCCTCCGCGTCCTCCACCGGGAACAGCTCCCCGGCCGCACCGCCGTCCAGCACCTGCCGGAACGCGTCCAGGTCGCTGGCCAGCACCGGGGCGCCCGCCGACATCGCCTCGACCAGGATGATGCCGAAGGACTCGCCGCCGGTGTTCGGCGCCACGTAGAGGTCGACCGAGCGCAGCAGCCGGGCCTTGTCCCGGTCCGAGACCATGCCGAGGAACTCCACCCGGGCCCGCGCCTCGGGCGCCAGGCCCTCCACGGCCTCCTCCTCGTCGCCCTTGCCGGCCACCAGCAGCCGCACGCCCGGCCGCTCGGCCAGGATCCGCGGCAGCGCGGCCAGCAGCGTCGGCAGGCCCTTGCGCGGCTCGTTGATCCGCCCGATGAAGCCGATCGTCTGGTGGGCGATCGCCCCCGGCCCGCCCGCGGCCGCGCCGCCCTGCCACTGCGGATTCGGCTCGGCGTCCGCGAAGAACCGCACGTCCACGCCGTTCGGGATCACCACCGCGTCGCCGCCCAGGTGCTCCACCAGGGTGCGCCGGGCGTACTCCGACACCGCGATCCGGCCCGACATCTTCTCCAGGCCCGGCTGCAGGATCGGCGAGGCCGCGATCATCGCCCGCGAGCGCGGGTTCGAGGTGTGGAACGTCCCCACCATCGGCCCGGTCGCCGCCCAGGCCGCCAGCATCGACAGCGACGGCGAGTTCGGCTCGTGCACGTGCAGCACGTCGAACCGGCCCTCGCGCAGCCAGCGCCGCACCCGGGCCGCCGACAGGATGCCGAAGCTCAGCCGCGCCACCGACCCGTTGTACGGCACCGCCACCGCCCGCCCGGCCGAGACCACGTAGGGCGGCAGCGCCTCCTCGTCCTCCGCCGGGGCCAGCACCGACACCTCGTGCCCCAGCCGGATCAGGTGCTCCGCCAGGTCCCGGATGTGGAACTGCACCCCGCCCGGCACGTCCCAGTCGTACGGGCACACCACGCCGATCCTCAACGCTCGGCCCTCCGCGGGGTCAGGTCGGACAGCCACAGCTTCTGCAGCATGTGCCAGTCCACCGAGTGCTCGCGGATCGCGACCGCCCACACGTCCGCCATCGCCTGGGTCATCGCCGCGGCCTGCTCCTGCCGGGTGCCCTCCCCGGACGGCACCACCTCGGGGTGCACCTCGGCCCGCAGCACCGCCCCGTCGTACCAGAGCGACACCGGGAACAGCGCCGCCCCGGTCCGCTGGGCCAGCGCCGCCGGACCGGCCGGCATCCGGGTCGGCTCGCCGAAGAAGTCCACCTGGATCCCGGCCTCCGAGAGGTCCCGGTCGCCCACCAGGCACACCAGCTTCCCCTCGCGCAGCCGCCGCGCCAGCGTGCCCACCACCGAGACCTGGGAGCCGGTCAGCGCCAGCACCTCCATCCCCAGGCTCTCCCGGAACGCCACGAACCGGTCGAACAGCGACTCCGGCTTCAACCGCTCGGCGACCGTGGTGAACGGGTGCCCGCCCGCCGAGGCGATCCACGCCCCCGCCAGGTCCCAGTTCGCCATGTGCGGCAGCGCCAGCACCGCGCCCCGCCCGGCCGCCAGCGCCTCGTTCAGCAGTTCCAGGTTCTTCACCGTTATCGCACCGGCGATCCGCTCCCGGCTCCAGGTCGGCAGCCGGAACGACTCCATCCAGTACCGCATGTACGAGCGCATCCCGGCCCGGGACAGCTCCCGCAGCCGGATCCCGTCCGCGTCCGGGTGGACCCGCGACAGGTTGGCCTCCAACTGCCGCACCCCCTTGCCCTGCCGCCGCCACGCCACGTCGGCGATGGTGTCGAACAGGCCGCGGGCCACCGGCTCGGGCAGGAGCTTCAACCCCGCCCAGCCGGCCGCGTAGGCGGCGTCGACCAACCGTTCCCTCACTTGACCCCCTCGGCGGCGCCCGCCGCCTCCAGCTCCGCCGACTCCCGGCGCACGGTCAGCATCCGCTGCGCCACCGTCACCAGGCTGCCCGCCGCGACCACCCACAGGGCGATCGGCAGCAGCCACTCGATGTACGGCACCCCGAACTTGTGCAGCCCCGCGAAACCGGCCGCGGTCAGGCTGATCACCAACCGCTCCGCCCGCTCCACCAGGCCCGAGACGTTCACCGGGAAGCCCAGCGCCTCGCCGCGCGCCTTGGTGTACGACACCACCTGGCCGCTGGCCAGGCAGAAGACCGACACCGCGCACAGCAGGTCGTTGTCACCGCCCCCCGCGTACCACATCGCCAGACCGCCGAAGATCGCCGCGTCGGCGACCCGGTCCAGCGTCGAGTCCAGGAACGCGCCCCACTTGCTGGAGCGGCCCGCCTGGCGGGCCATGTTGCCGTCCACCAGGTCGGAGAAGATGAAAAGGGTGACGGTGATCACACCCCAGAAGAACTCCCCGCGCGGGAAGAACACCAGGGCGCCGGCCACCGACCCGGCCGTACCGATCAGCGTGACCGCGTCCGGACTGACACCCCACCGCAGCAGCATCGCGGCGAACGGGGTGAGGACACGTGTGAAGAAGGCACGCGCGTACTTGTTGAGCATGGCCTTCCGGTCCGCTCCGCTCCTCGGATTGGCGCCCGCGAACCGCTTGCCCGCCGGGCGGCCGCGCGAATGGACCCGCCCGGCTGGACAATGGTATCCACGCTGATCGAGCGGCAGGAGGCCAGCCATGCCGGACCGGACGGCCCACACCCCCGCACCGCCCGCGGACCGACCCGACCGGCTCCGCAACGTGGCCCTGGTCGGGGCCGGCGGAGCCGGGAAGACCACCCTCGCCGAAGCCCTCGCCCGCACCGCAGGCGTCCTGACCAGGGCCGGAACCGTCCCCGACGGCACCACCACCGCCGACTGGGAGGACGTCGAGCACCAGCAGCAGCGCTCCGTCCAACTCGCCCTGCTCCCCCTGCCCTGGCGCGGCCTCAAGGTCAACCTGGTCGACGCCCCCGGCTACGCCGACTTCGCCGGCGAGCTCCAGGCCGCCCTGCGCGCCGCCGAGGCCGCCCTGTTCGTCCACTCCGCCGCCGACCCCGAGGTCGCCCGACCCGTCCGCGCCCTGTGGAGGCAGTGCGAGGACGCCCGGCTCCCCCGCGCGATCGTCCTCACCCACCTGGGCACCGCCCGGGTCCGCCTGGACGACGTGCTGCGGATGCTCCAGGACACCCTCGGCACCCCCGACACCGTCCGCCCGCTGCACCACGTCGACCTCCGCGACGGCCACCTGCACGGCCTCACCGACCTGCTCACCGGCCGCACCCACGGCACCCCGCAGGACGCCCCCGGCCTCGACGCCGCCCTGGACGCCGAACGCGCCCGCCTGGTCGAGGCCCTGGCCGGCGAGGACGACACCCTGATGGCCCGCTACCTCGACGGCGAAGGGCTCGACACCGCCGCCCTCACCGCCGGACTGCGCCGCGAACTCCTGACCGGCACCCTGCACCCCGTCCTCGCCACCGCCCCGGACGGCACCGGCTGCGACGCCCTGCTCGACCTGGTCGCCGACGCCTTCCCCTCCCCCGCCGACCGCACCGACGAACTGCCCGCCGCCGACCCCGACGCCCCGCTGGCCGCCCAGGTCGTCCACACCGGCGAGGACCCCTACCTCGGCCGCCTCAGCCTGCTCAAGGTCTTCGCCGGCACCCTGCGCCCCGACACCACCGCCCACCTCCCCGACGGCACCGAGGAACGCCTCACCGCCCCGCACAGCCCGCTCGGCCGCCAACTGCGCCCCGTGCCGATGGCCGTGGCCGGGGACCTCGCCACCGTCACCAAGCTCACCGCCGCCCGCACCGGCGACACCCTCACCACCGGCGACACCGTCCTCCCGCCCTGGCCGCTGCCCGAGGCCCTGCTCCCCACCGCCGTCCGGGCCCGCTCCAAGGCCGACGACGACAAGCTCTCCCAGGCCCTCGGCCGGCTCTCCGCCCAGGACCCGGCCCTGCGGGTCGAACAGAACCCCGACACCCACCAGCTCGTCCTGTGGTGCACCGGCGAGGCCCACCTCGCCGTCACCCTCGACCGCCTCACCACCCGCCACGGCGTCCACGTCGACACCGTCCCCTACGAGGTCGCCCTCCGCGAGACCTTCGCCGCCCCCGCCGACGGCCACGGCCGGCACGTCAAGCAGTCCGGCGGCCACGGCCAGTACGCCGTCTGCGACCTCACCGTCGAACCCCTGCCCGGCGGCGGCTTCGAGTTCGTCGACCGCGTCGTCGGCGGCGCCGTCCCCCGCCACTTCGTGCCCTCCGTCGAGAAGGGCGTCCGGGCCCAGCTCGCCCACGGCCTGCACGGCCACCCGATGACCGACGTCCGGGTCACCCTCACCGACGGCAAGGCGCACTCCGTCGACTCCTCCGACGCCGCCTTCCAGACCGCCGCCGCCCTCGCCCTCAAGGAGGCCGCCGGCCACACCGCCGTCGAGGTCCTCGAACCCGTCGACGAGGTCCGCGTCCTGCTGCCCGACGAGTACCAGGGCGCCGTGCTCACCGACCTGTCCGCCCGCCGCGGGCACGTGCTGGGCACCGAGATCGGCGGCCCCGGCCTCAGCCTGGTCCGCGCCGAGGTCCCCGAACTCGAACTCACCCGCTACCCGCTCGACCTGCGCTCGCTGTCGCACGGAACCGGCCAGTTCACCCGCAGCTACCTGCGGCACGCCCCGATGCCCGCCCACCTCGCCGCGCGGCACACCGCCGACTGAGCCCCGACCGCGACGACCGCGCCCGGCCACCCCGGCCGCGACCGCTACCGCGACGACCGCTACGACCGCCGCGGCAGCGCGCACGCCGGAGTGCCGCCCGGCATCCGGTCCCGGTTCTTCGCGACCCAGCGGTAGACCACGTCCGCCACCGGCCGCACCGGCGCCAGCGCCAGCACCCCGCCGGCCCACGCCCACAGCCCGCCCGACCGCATCAACAGCCGCGCCACCGCCTGCGCCCCGCCGTACACCCGGCGGTCCGGCGTCACCCACAGCACCTCCCGCGAGGCCCGCTCCGGCGTCACCTCCCCGCCGGTGTACTCCGCGAGCGCGGCCATGTCCGCGAACTGCCACGCCACCGCGTCCCAGCCCGCCGAGGACAGGCTCTGCCGCGGATAACGCTCCGCCCACCGCACGCAGCTGGAGCAGAACGCGCAATCACCGTCGAAAACCAGCACCGGCCCCGGTGCGTACGCACTCGTCATGCCCGAGATCCTCCACCCCCGCGGCGCCGGCCGACAAACCGGGTGCGTCGAACCCGCCCGCACGGGGCAGCATCACCCCGAAAACGCCGCGCGCGGCCGATATGTGACCCAGGTTCAGCCGATGATCCGCACGGCCCGGCCGCCGCACGGTAACCTGCCGCAGATCGATCAGGGGAGAAGGAGCTGCACAGGTGACTCAGCTCGACATGACGCCGGGCGCACAGGTACCACGCACGGACGTCGGCAACCAGACCGCGGTCACGCAGGCGTTCTCCTCCGCCGCCTACCGCGACGGCGACTACAACGAACTGTCCGCCCTCACCGGAATCACGGTCAAGAAGGGCAAGTTCGCGCTCTTCCGCCCCAGCGCCGGCGAGGCGTTCAGCCGCGCCCTGATCGACCGCACCCTCGGCGGCGGCCGCAAACCGCTGGTCCCCTCGCACGGCACCGACGTCCGGATGGTCGTCGAGCACTGCCTCGCCGCCGAGGACCTGCGCGAGGCCCGGGACCGCAAGCTCACCGGCCTCAGCCTGCTCTTCGGCCTGCTCTTCCTCCCCGGCACGCTGGTCTGGCTGGCCGCCTACCAGGCCCGCGCCTGGCTCGGCAGCAAGAAGTCCGCGGCCAAGGACGGCTTCATCGGCACCCTGGCCCTGCTGCTCGCCCTCGGCCTCACCGTGCTGCTGCTGATCCGCCCGCCCTTCGGCGGCCTGCCCGGCCTCTACTTCCGGGTGGTCATGCTCGGCCCGGTCCTCGGCTGGTACCTCGCCAAGCGCACCGTGGTCACCAGCGTCATGCAGCAGCGCGCCCGCTGGGGGGACCTGGTCGGCGGCAGCCCGGTCGCCGCCGTCGTCCCCAAGGCCGTCCCCAAGGACCACCTCGACAAGAAGGCCAACACCCTCAAGGCCGGCCTGGACCGCCTCAGCACCGAGCAGACCACCAACGTCCAGCACTACGCCGGGAACAGGGGCATCCTCGGCATCGGCGCCCGCTGGGCCGAGTGGTCCATGGCCGAGGACCTGCACCCCGCCGAGGGCCACCACGACTTCCGCACCTTCCACGTCTCCGACCTCACCCGCCGGATCGCCGACCGCCTCTCCAGCGTGACCAGCAGCGACGTCCCCAACGGCGGCCTGCCCCGGCCGCAGATCAGCCACTGGGTGGTGCTGGACATCGGCGAGGGCGCCGACGAGATCGGCCGCCCCTCCGGCCCCGAGATGGACGGCGACCGGATGCGCGACTTCGCCGTCCACGAGGTCGCCGCCAAGCAGAGCCTCGGCGCCGACACCAAGCACCGGATCGCCGTCCAGTTCGTCCTGCACAAGGGCCAACTGATCTCCACCACGGTGATCGACGTGACCGTCATGGTGCACAACCTGCAGATCCGGGTCACCCCGCACACCCTCGGCCCGATCAACGGCTACTTCACCTCCAAGCCGAAGGTCCCCGAGAAGGACGTCACCAAGACCTTCCGGTTCTGGGAGACCCGCACCGTCCAACTCCCGGTCGTCACCGACCTCGAAGTGGTCCGGCAGGCCGTCCGCGCCCCCTTCCACCGGAACCCCGGCCTGCTGAAGTGGCTCGGCGGCTCGATCGCCTTCCCCGAACCGCTCTGCCTGCGCCAGGCCTGGGCCGACCCGACCTGGAACAGCCGCTTCAAGTCCGACGACGCCATCAACCTGACCCGCCCCGTCGTCGGCATCGTCCACGCCGCCATGATCGAGTTCCTCGGTGAGCACGACGTCGCCGTCGACCGCTTCACCACCCGCTCCAACATCCTGCGCAGCGAGGTCCAGGGCTCCCGCCCCTTCCGCGCCGACAAGTACGACGCCGGCTGACCGGCCCCGCCGGACACGCACCAGGGGCGTACGGGAGGTCTCCCGTACGCCCCTGGACGTCCGTCGGACCGGCTCAGGCCGGCCACACCTCGGACAGCATCTTCCGGGTGTCCGCCAGCAGCTGCGGCAGCACCTTCGTGTGCCCCACCACCGGCATGAAGTTGGTGTCCCCGCCCCAGCGCGGCACCACGTGCTGGTGCAGGTGCGCGGCGATGCCCGCCCCCGCGGCCGCCCCCTGGTTCATCCCGATGTTGAACCCGTGCGCCCCCGAGGCCGCCCGCAGCGCCGTCATCGCCTTCTTGGTGAACTCCCCCAGCTCCGCCGTCTCCGGCCCGTCCAGCTCGGTGTAGTCCGCGACGTGCCGGTACGGCACCACCATCAAGTGCCCCCCGTTGTACGGGTACAGGTTCAGCACCGCGAACACCGACTCCCCGCGCTGGACGATCAGCCCCTCCTCGTCACTCAGCTGCGGGATGGAGCAGAACGGACAACCGTCGTCGGGAGCCGGCCCGGTGGGCTTGTTCTCGCCCTGGATGTACGCCATCCGATGAGGTGTCCACAGGCGACGGAAGCCGTCCGGCTCCCCCACGCCCCGCTGCAGTTCCGGCTCACTCGTCATGCCCGCCAGCATAAGCGCCACGGCCCACGAACAGAGCAGTGCGGGGCAGACTCCCGCTGGAGCCCGCCCCGCATCTTCACGCCTCGCCGTTCCCCGCAGTCAGCATGAACGGGACCGGGTCACCTCCGCTTTCGCAGAGAGATCAGACCTGTACCCGGTTCCGCACCGCTTCAACGATCTCGGCGATCGCTTCGTCACGGGGCACGCCGTTCTTCTGCTCGCCGTTGCGGTAGCGGAACGACACCGCACCCGCTTCGACGTCGTCGTTGCCCGCGATCAGCATGTACGGAATTTTGCTGCGCTGGGCGTTCCTGATCTTCTTCTGCATCCGGTCGTCCGAGGTGTCGACCTCGACCCGGATCCCGTGCTTCTTCAGCTCGGCCGCCACGTCCAGCAGGTACGGCACGTGCTCGTCGGTGATCGGGATGCCGGTGACGGTGACCGGGGCCAGCCACGGCGGCATCGCGCCCGCGTAGTGCTCCAGCAGCACCGCGAAGAAGCGCTCGATCGAGCCGAACAGCGCCCGGTGGATCATGACCGGCCGCTGCCGCGAGCCGTCCGCCGCGGTGTACTCCAGGTCGAAGCGGTTCGGCAGGTTGAAGTCGAGCTGCACGGTCGACATCTGCCAGGTCCGGCCGATCGCGTCGCGCGCCTGCACCGAGATCTTCGGGCCGTAGAAGGCCGCGCCGCCCGGGTCCGGCACCAGCGGCAGGCCCTGCTTCTCGGCCACGCTGGCGAGGACCGCGGTGGCCTCCTCCCAGTCCTCGTCGCTGCCGACGAACTTGGTCTCGTCCTTGGTGGACAGCTCCAGGTAGAAGTCGTTCAGGCCGTAGTCGCGCAGCAGGTCCAGCACGAAGGTCAGCGTGCGGTCCAGCTCGTCGGCCATCTGCTCGCGGGTGCAGTAGATGTGCGCGTCGTCCTGGGTGAAGCCGCGGGCGCGGGTCAGGCCGTGCACGACGCCGGACTTCTCGTAGCGGTAGACCGTCCCGAACTCGAAGAGGCGCAGCGGCAGTTCGCGGTAGGAGCGGCCGCGCGCGTCGAAGATCAGGTTGTGCATCGGGCAGTTCATCGGCTTGAGGTAGTAGTCGACGCCCTCGTCCAGCTGCATGGGGGGGTACATGCCGTCGGCGTACCAGTCGAGGTGGCCGCTGGTCTCGAACAGCTTCCCCTTGGTGGCGTGCGGGGTGTAGACGAACTCGTAGCCCTCCTCCTCGTGCCGCTTGCGCGAGTAGTCCTCCATGGTGCGGCGGATGATGCCGCCCTTGGGGTGGAAGACGGCGAGGCCGGAGCCGATCTGCTCGGGGATGGAGAACAGGTCGAGTTCGTTGCCGAGCTTGCGGTGGTCGCGCTTGGCGGCCTCCTCCAGGAAGTCGAGGTGGGCCTTGAGCTCGTCCTTGGTGGGCCACGCGGTGCCGTAGAGGCGCTGCAGCATGGGGTTGCGCTCGCTGCCGCGCCAGTACGCGGCGGCGGAGCGCATCAGCTTGAAGGCCGGGATGTGCCGGGTGCTGGGCAGGTGCGGGCCGCGGCAGAGGTCGCCCCAGCAGAGTTCGCCGGTCTTCGGGTCGAGGTTGTCGTAGATGGTGAGCTCGCCCGCGCCGACCTCGACGTCCGCGCCCTCGCCGGCGGTGGCGGCGGAGCCCTTGAGACCGATCAGTTCGAGCTTGTAGGGCTCCTTGGCGAGCTCCTCGCGGGCGGCCTCGTCGGTGACCACCCGGCGGGAGAACTTCTGGCCCCGCTTGATGATCTCCTGCATGCGCTTCTCGATGACCTTGAGGTCGTCCGGCTGGAACGGCCGCTCGACGTCGAAGTCGTAGTAGAAGCCGTCCCGGACGGGCGGGCCGATGCCGAGCTTGGCCTCGGGGAAGACCTGCTGGACGGCCTGGGCCATCACGTGGGCGGTGGAGTGCCGCAGGATGTCGAGGCCGTCGGGGCTGGAGATCACGACGGGTTCGACCACGTCGCCGTCCTGGACGACGTGGGCGAGGTCCTTGAGCTGGCCGCCGACCCGGGCGGCGATCACGGCGCGGTCGTCGGCGAAGAGCTCGGCGGCCGTAGTGCCCGTGGTCACCACGCGCTCTTCCCGATCGGGTTCGCGGTTGATGATGATCCGGACGTCCGTCACCGGTCTCTCCTGACGTTCTGGCTACCGTGGCGCAGCTGAACCGCTGCATCGTGCATGGTACCGAGCCCGGCCGCGTCCACGTCGCCAAGGGCCGGACGCCGCCCGCGTGGTCATCCGGTCACGTTCCGCCACGATTCGGACGTCGGGGACGGTTGACCGGTCCCGGAGTGCGGTATCACTCCCTCACGGTGCGGCCGCTGCACCGGTCCTCGGTGGCAGCGGCGCCCGGCAAGGACCGTGCGGCGTCTGAGGGGGCGTCATGCAGCAGATGGGTTCCTGGTACCGCGGTCCGCTGGCGTCCTTCGACACCGAGACGACGGGTGTCGACGTCGAGCGGGACAGAATCGTTTCGGCCGCCCTGGTGGTGCAGTCCGCACCGGGCGGGGCGGCCGCCGTCCGGACGTGGCTGGCCGACCCGGGGGTACCGATCCCGGAGCCGGCCCGGGCGGTGCACGGCATCACGGACGAGCAGGTGCGGGCGCACGGGCGGCCGCCGCGCGCGGTCGCGGCGGAGGTGGCCCGGGCGCTGGCCGAGCAGGCCCGGGCGGGCGTGCCGCTGGTGGTGATGAACGCCCCGTACGACTTGACGCTGCTGGACCGGGAGTTGCGCCGGCACGGGGCGGGGTCGCTGGCGGAGGCGCTGGAGGGCGCGGAGCTGCTGGTGCTCGATCCGCGGGTGCTGGACAAGCAGTTCGACCGCTACCGCAAGGGCCGGCGCACGCTGACCGACCTGTGCGCGCACTACGGCGTGGAGTTGGTGGGCGCGCACGACGCGGCGGCGGACGCGCTGGCGGCGATGGAGCTGGTGCGGGCGGTGGCGTCCCGGCACGGGGCGCGGCTGGGCGGGCTGTCGCCGGCCGAGCTGCACCTGCGGCAGGCGGTGTGGCACGCGGCGCAGGCGCGCGGCCTGGAGCGGTGGTTCGAGCGCTCGGGCGCACCGGAGCAGGTGGACACGGCCTGGCCGGTGCGGCCGGCCCGCTGCCGCTGCGGCGAGCGCCTGGAGCCGGGCCACGCCTGCGAGTTGGCGGCCTGACGCCCCGTCGGGGAGGGTCGGGCGCGGAAAAACGCCGCAGGCCCCGACGGCGTGGTCGGGGCCTGCGGCGTGCTCGGTGGGCGATACTGGGATCGAACCAGTGACCCCTTCGGTGTGAACGAAGTGCTCTCCCGCTGAGCTAATCGCCCGGGCAACGAGAAGAACTGTAGCACCACTTGGGCCCGGGTCCACAATCCGTTCCACGGACGGTCCCCCAGTTCCCCTTCCGGGAGGGCGCGTTGAATGTCCGTCAGAACTCGGGTCGGAGCATGCGGAAAAGGCGCAGGGCCCCGACCTGATAAACAAGTCGGAGCCCTGCGCCTGCGCATTCCGGTGGGCGATACTGGGATCGAACCAGTGACCCCTTCGGTGTGAACGAAGTGCTCTCCCGCTGAGCTAATCGCCCGGGTGCAGGGAAAACATTACCCCATCCGCGCGGGTGCTCCGAACACCCGCACCGCCGCCGGCCCCGTGCCCCGGCGGACCTCCCCAGGCACCGGTTCCGACCAGCGGCGCCGGTCGGCCACGGCGGGTGACGGCCCCGGTCGGGGCGGTCGCCGGACCGCGGCGGCCGGGGGCGGTCCGGGCGCCGGGCGGGGCCAGGTTCGTGGGTTCCTCCAGTCCCCCGCGGGCCGCCCCGGTGCGACCGCCGGTAATGCCCTGCCGTTACCGGCCCGCCGCCCGGGCGGCGGGAGCCGCCGGGGGATTCCGCAATGCGCCGGAAGGGGTACGACTCGCACCGGAATCGGGACAGACGGGTTTACACCGGGCTTTCAGGTGGGATGGTCCGTTCGCCGACGTGCGATTCCCCGAGCGCACACTGAGCGAAAGGCCCTGGCGCTTATGAACACCACGGTCAGCTGCGAGCTGCACCTGCGCCTCATCGTGTCCAGCGAGTCCTCACTGCCCGTCCCCGCGGGCCTGCGCTACGACACTGCCGACCCCTATGCCGTGCATGCGACGTTCCACACCGGAGCAGACGAGACCGTGGAGTGGGTGTTCGCCCGCGACCTCCTCGCGGAGGGGCTGCACCGACCGACCGGTACCGGCGACGTCCGGGTGTGGCCGTCCCGCAGTCACGGTCAAGGCGTGGTTTGCATCGCCCTGAGCTCTCCGGAAGGAGAGGCCTTGCTGGAGGCCCCGGCCCGGGCGCTTGAGTCCTTCCTCAAGCGGACGGACGCCGCGGTGCCCCCCGGCACCGAACACCGTCACTTCGACCTCGACCGGGAGCTGTCCCACATCCTCGCCGAGAACTGAACCCCGTACGAGTACGGCCCGCCGTCGCGCGGCGGCGGGAACGCCTCGATGCGCACCGTCCTACTCGGGGGCACGGTCGCAGCTCGCAGCCGCCCCGGCGGCCTCGGGGTCCGGCCCCGGGTGTCCCCTCCCACCGGAGGGGACACCCGGGGCTCAGTCGCGTCCCGGACCGGTTCTCGGTCCGGCTCCCGGCCCGGGAGCCGGGCCGCCGTGGGCGGGGGCCGGTAGAGTCGGCGCGCGATGACCGACGCGCCGGCCCCGGGGCCGGCGCCGCGTGAGGAGCCCCCACGTGCTGATCACCCATGACACCGAGTGCGCGCTGAGCATCCTGGTGGAGCTGCTGAACACGGCGCCCGAAGCGTGCGGCAGCGAACGGCTGCCCGACGTGGCGGCGCTGAGCGCCTTCGTGGTCCGGCAGGAGATCAGCGAGATCGACTCGCTCGGTCCGGCGGACCTGGCCGCGGTGCACGAGCTGCGCACCCGGCTGCGCGAGGTGTTCTCGGCCGGTTCGGTCGAGCGGGCCGCGGAGCTGGTGAACGCCGTGGTCGCGGAGGCCGGCACCACGCCCCGGCTGACCAACCACGACCACCACGGCTGGCACATCCACTACTTCGCCCCGCACGCCGCGGTCGGCCGGCACCTGGCCGCCGAGCTGGGCATGGCGCTCGCCTTCATCGTGATGGCCGGCGAGCTGGAGCGGCTGCGCCGGTGCGGGGCGCCGGGCTGCGCCCGGGTGTTCGTCGACCTGTCCCGCAACCGTTCGCGCCGCTACTGCGACAGCCGCACCTGCGGCAACCGGCTGCACGTCGCGGCGTACCGGGCCCGGCAGCGCTCGGCGGAGGCGGTGCCGGGCCCGGAGGCGGTGCCGGCCGCGGACGCGGTGCCGGCCGCGGGCCGCTGAGCCCGGTCGGCGGGGGGCTCCCGGCCTGGGAGACTTGGCGGCATGAGTGATTCCTCGCTGCCCCGTGTCGAGTTCTGGTGCGACCTGCTGTGCCCCGACTGCCGTACCGCGCTGGACGACGTCCGGGCGCTGCGCGAGCGGTTCGGTGCCGCGCTGACCGTCGAGCTGCGGCACTTCCCGCTGGAGAAGCACAAGCACGCGTACCCGGCGGCCGAGGCGGCGGCGGAGGCGTTCGAGCAGGGGCGCGGCTGGGAGTTCGCGGAGGCCGTGCTGGCCCGCCTGGAGGACGTCGAGCGGGGCGGGGCGGCGGTGCTGGTGGAGATCGCCGGGGCGGTCGGGGTGGACGCGGACGAGGTGGACACCGCGCTGGTCGACGGCCGGCACATGCTGTGGGTCGACGCGGACGTGGCCGAGGGCCGGGCGATCGGGGTCACGGGCACGCCGACGTACGTGGTGGCCGGGAAGCGGCTGGACGGCGGGCAGTCGCAGGACGGGTTGCGGGAGCGGATCGTCGAGCTGCTGAACGGCTGAGCGGGCGGGGCAGGGCGGGCCGGGGCGGGTCAGAGCGGTTTGCCGAGCAGGTGCCGGGTGGTCCGGTAGCCGAGCGACTCGTACAGGCCGAGCGCCACCGCGTTGTCGCGGAACACGTTCAGGCCGAGGTGGCGGACGCCGGCCCGCAGGCACTCCCGTTCGGCGATCCGCATCAGGGTGCGGCCGTGGCCCCGGCCGCGGTGCTCGGGGGCGACCTCCACCAGCATCACCCAGGCGAGCGGGCTGCCGTCGGGCAGCACGCCCTGGTGGAGGGTGACCCAGATCGTGCCGAGGACGCTGCCGTCGGCGTCGAGCAGGTGGCGCAGCACGGTGCCGACGGTGGAGAGGCCGACGGGGAGGGCGCGGCGGTGGTCGCTCTCGGCGCGGGCGGTGGCCTCCTCGGGGCCGAGGCCCGCGGTGACCAGTTCCTCGCGGTAGCCGGCGACGGCGGCCTGCTGCCAGGCCGGGTACTCCTCGGCGGTCATCGGACGGTCCGTCAATTCGCTTGTCGGGGCCGGGAGTCGGTCGAGCCGCTTGCCGAGGTTGCGCATCTGCTCGGTGTACCCGAGGGCGTGCGCGAGGCGGAGCGCGACGGGGGCCTCGACCGGGACGGTGACCTGTGCCCGGGCGCAGCCCCAGTAGCGGAGCACCTCCTCGGCGGCGAGCACCGCGACGGTGCCGCGCCCGCGGCGCCGGTCCGGTTCGGCCACCTCCAGTTCGCAGATCTCCCCCGGGTAGCGCCCGCTGCGGCCCCACGCGTTGGTCCGCAGCCCGCCCACCCGCCGCCCGTTCACCATGATGTGCCAGCGCTGCGTCCGCCCGCCGCCGACGCCCGCCTCCTCGGGCCCGTCGGGCCGCAACGTGGTGGTCATGCCGTCTCCCTTTCCCGCCCCGGACGCTCTTCTATCCCCGCCCCGCCCGCTTCCCGCCGCAGCCGCAGGCCCCCCGGGCCCCGGCGCGGCCGGTCCCCGCTCAGACCGGGTCGCGGTCCTGCCCGGCGCGCTCCGCGAAGAGCTCCATCGCCTTGCGGGTGACCGGCCCGACGCCCGGGAGCTCGCGGTCGTCGATGCGGGTGACGGCCTGGACGTCGCGGAGGGTGGAGGTCAGGAAGACCTCTTCCGCGTCGGCGAGGGCTTCGAGGGGGACGTCGGTCTCTTCGGCGCCGGTCCAGTCGAGGACGAGGTGGCGGGTGATGCCGGCGAGGCAGCCGGAGGCGAGGGTGGGGGTGAGCAGGCGGCCGTCGAGGACGAGGAAGACGTTGGAGCCGGTGCCTTCGCAGAGCCGGCCGGCGGTGTTGGCGAGGAGGGCTTCGCTGGCACCGGCCCGGTGGGCGGCGGCGAGGGCGATGACGTTCTCGGCGTAGGAGGTGGTCTTGAGGCCGGTGACGGCGGAGTGTTCGTTGCGGCGCCAGGGGACGGTGACGACCGAGGTGGTCTCGGGGCGGGGGCTCGCGGTGCCGAGGGCGGCGATCAGGCTGGGGCCGGCGGTGCCGCGTTCGGAGCCGAGCGGGGAGGTGCCGCCGGTGTAGGTGATCCGCAGGCGGCCGAGCGGCAGCGGCTTGGCGGCGAGGACGGCGGCGCAGGCTTCGCGGACCAGGTCGTGGTCGGGGTCGGGCAGGCCGAGGCCGCGGGCGGAGCGGGTGAGGCGGTCGAGGTGGCGGGTGAGGGCGAAGGGTTCGCCGTGTTCGGTCTTGACGGTTTCGAAGACGCCGTCGCCGACGGTGAGTCCGTGGTCGAGGACGGAGAGTGCGGCGTCGTCCTCGGCGGTGAGGGTTCCGTTGACCCAGATCATCGGCGGGTTGCTCCTTCGGGTGTTTCGGGGGTGCCGGTGGAGGCTATCGCCACCAGCCGGGCGGCTTTGAGCTCGGTTTCCCGCCACTCGCGGTCGGGGTCGGAGTCCCAGGTGATTCCGGCGCCGGTGCCGAACTTGAGGACGGGGGCGCCGGTGGTGGGGCGTTCGATCCAGAAGGAGCGGATGCCGACGGCGAGTTCGGCTTCGCCGCGGTCGGCGTCGACCCAGCCGACGGCGCCGCAGTAGGGGCCGCGGGGGGCGGTTTCGAGGTCGCGGATGATCCGCAGGGCGCTGCTCTTGGGGGCGCCGGTGACGGAGCCGGGCGGGAAGGTGGCGGCGAACAGGTCGGCCCAGCCGGCGTCGGGGCGCAGGGTGCCCTCGACGGTGGAGACGAGGTGGACCAGGCCGGGGTGCTTCTCGACGGCGCACAGGTCGGGGACGGTGACGGTGCCGGTCCCGCAGACCCGGCCGAGGTCGTTGCGGACCAGGTCGACGATCATCACGTTCTCGGCGTGGTCCTTGTCGAGCAGGTCGTGCTCGGTGCGTCCGGTGCCCTTGATCGGTCCGGAGCGGACGGTGCGGCCGCGGCGGGCGAGGTAGAGCTCGGGGGAGGCGGTGGCGATCTCGACGCCGTGGTCGGGGAGCCGGATCGTTCCGGCGTACGGCGCGGGGTTGTGGGCGGCGAGCAGGCCGGTGAGGGCGTCGATGTCGGTGCGGTCGGGGTCGGGCAGGGGTGCGCTCAGCACCCGGCAGAGGTTGGCCTGGTAGACCTCGCCGGCGGCGATGTGCTCGCGGATGCGGCGGACTCCGGCGCGGTAGGCGTCGGCGTCGAGGGAGCTGTGCCAGTCGGCGGGGTCGGGGCCGTGCCAGCGGTCGGTGGCGGGCGGGGCCGGGTCGGGGCGGACGTCGGCGAAGCGGGCGCAGGTGAGGCGGCCCTCGAAGTCGTGGGCGACGGCCCAGAATCCGCCGCGTTCGAGGGCGGCCGGGTCGTGGGTGACTTCGCGCAGCCCGGTGGCGAGGCGTCCGGCGAAGCGGGCCATCGGCTGGTGCGGGCTGGGGGGCGGGGTGCGGCCGGACACGGTTCTCCTGCGCGGATGTTCGGTGCTGCCCGCTGCCGGTGCCGTGTCGGGCGCCGGGCGCGCGCGGGCGCGGGGCGGGCCCCGGGGGATCGCCCCGGTACCGGAAAGTCTAGGTCGGGGGCCCGGTGGAACGTCCGGACCGGGCGGGGCGGTTCGGCGTCCGGCGGCCACCCCCGCGCCACGCTGCGGGAACGGATTTTTCAGCTGGGCCGGGGATCCGCTAGAGTTCAACACGTCGCCAGGGAGCGCAGCCGGGAAAACCGGAGGCGGGCCGGGCAGACAGGCGGACGTGGCTCAGTTGGTAGAGCATCACCTTGCCAAGGTGAGGGTCGCGAGTTCGAATCTCGTCGTCCGCTCGATGGGGAACAGGGTAAGATCGTTCTCCAGGAGTTCGAGAAGTTCAGAAGTTGCCTGGTGGAGTGGCCGAGAGGCGAGGCAACGGCCTGCAAAGCCGTGTACACGGGTTCAAATCCCGTCTCCACCTCCAAGAGGTACCGTCCGGTTTCGACCGGGGGTCCTCCCCGCGCGATTAGCTCAGCGGGAGAGCACTACCTTGACACGGTAGGGGTCACTGGTTCAATCCCAGTATCGCGCACTGGTCTTCGGATCCCGGTCCTCAGGATCGACCCGCGCGATTAGCTCAGCGGGAGAGCACTACCTTGACACGGTAGGGGTCACTGGTTCAATCCCAGTATCGCGCACTCAGGCTTCCCAGCTGTGGGATTCCTGGCGCACCCGCGCGATTAGCTCAGCGGGAGAGCACTACCTTGACACGGTAGGGGTCACTGGTTCAATCCCAGTATCGCGCACCACGATCGAGAGCCGCGGTCCACTTCGGACCGCGGCTCTCGGCGTTCGACGGCGGTGGTCGGGAAACGGTGGTGGCCGGGAACGGCACGCCCTCACCGACGTGTCGTTCCCGGCCATCCGGTGGGCCGGAGCTGCAGCCTGTGCCACTCACGCTGTCCGTCCACGACGGTGAGGGCGGCTCCGGCCGGCGCGGACCCCTACCCCATGAGGGGTCAGCGCCCGATCAGGTCGGCGACCGCTCTGGTCTGGGTCGCCAGTTGGTCCCACGCTCCGAACAGGGCCAGCAGCAGGACGGCGCAGGGCAGGACGATGGCGAGTGCGACGACCGGGTGCCGGGTCTCCGTGGTGGGGAGGTGGCGGCGGCGAAGGGCTCTGTTGAGCGGTGCCATGGTGTGCTGGGCTCCTGCCGGGCTGGTGCTGCGGGTCGGGTCGGGCGGGACGGGTGGTGCGGGGTGGTGCGGGGTGGTGCGGTCTGCGGCGGGGGCGGCGTCTCGGGGGACGAGCGGGGCCGCCCTCGCTTGTGACAACCGTATGCGGGGGGACCGACGGGATCGTCATGCCCGCGTACCGTTCCGTTCGCCTCCGCTGGGATGAGGAGCGGCGGCGCGGCGTACTCCTGGAGGCGGAGACGGGGGGACGAGGACCCCTGAGCCGGCTTCGGGGTCGTCCCCGGGGGGTGGCCGGAGCCCGGGCCGGGCCGGTGGGGCGGCGGCGGGCTTCTGACGGGGCGTCGGGCCGGGCCGGGGTCGGTTCGGGTGCGGATCGCCGCCGCTGGGGGCGGGCGGCGGGGGGCTCGCGGAGCGGGACCGGCACTCTGATCGGACAATCCCACCGGCGGTTCGCGTGTTGCGTGTCGACGCGGGGCCGCTACCTGTCCGTAAGCTGTCCCGAGACAGTTGTCTGACGATGCCCCACATCCGACGGGGCCTCACCCCACAGGCTGACGGAACGGGAACGGGTACGGCAGATGGCAATGATGCGGCTGAGGCGTGAGGACCCCCGCATCGTCGGCCCGTACCGGCTGCACCGGCGGCTGGGCGCCGGCGGGATGGGCGTGGTGTACCTGGGCTCCGACCGCAAGGGGCAGCGGGTCGCGCTGAAGCTGATCCGCGCCGAGCTGGCCGAGGACGCCGAGTTCCGCACCCGCTTCGCCCGGGAGATCGCCGCCGCCTCGCGGATCCGCGGCGGCTGCACGGCCCGGGTGGTGGGCTCCGACATCGAGACGGAGCGGCCCTGGCTGGCCACCGCGTACGTGCCCGGGCCCTCGCTGTACAAGCAGGTCTCCGAAGAGGGGCCGATGGCCTGGCCGGACGCGGCACGGATCGGCTCGGCGCTGGCCGACGGGCTGGTCAAGGTGCACGAGGCCGGGGTGGTGCACCGGGACCTGAAGCCGTCGAACATCCTGCTCTCCCCCAAGGGCCCGCGGATCATCGACTTCGGCATCGCCTGGTCGCGCGGCGCCTCCACCCTCACCCACGTCGGCACCGCGGTCGGCTCGCCCGGCTTCCTGGCGCCCGAGCAGGTGCGCGGCGCTGCCGTCACGCCCGCCACCGACGTGTTCGCGTTCGGGGCGACGCTGGCCTTCGCGCTGACCGGCGAGTCGCCGTTCGGCTCGGGCGCCTCCTCCGAGGTGATGCTGTACCGGGTGGTGCACGAGGAGCCGGACCTGACCGGCATCCCGCCGGTGCTGGCCCCGCTGGTCGGCGCCTGCCTGGCCAAGGAGCCGTCCGAGCGCCCGCCCGCGGCCGCGCTGCACGAGCGCCTGAGCGAACTCGCGGCGCGCGGCGGCGGCCGGGCCGGGCCGGCGGCCGCCGCCCGGGCCGCCGGGCTCCGGGCCGCCGCCGTGCCCGCCCGGCAGGCGCGC